>NZ_JAHC01000032.1 GCF_002924625.1 Petrotoga sibirica DSM 13575
TGATTATTATTATAACTACACCAAAGTTGAGTAATAATTTTGCTAAGATATTGTAAAAAGAAAATTTTTTGTAGTAGAATGAGAAGAGAGGGGGGATCCCCTCTCTTTTTAAGTGATTACTTATTAAGTATATTTAACAGAGCGGAGGTGTTTTCTTTTGACAACATACATTATCAGAAGGTTGTTATTACTCCCTTTGATTATGTTGGGTGTTACTTTGATAGTCTTTTCTATGCAGCAATTACTCGGACCTTTGAAACTTTTATCTACTTATGTTGATCCAAATACTTATGCTAAATTATCCGATCAGGATAAAATCATTTTAATGGAGCAGTATGGTTTGACTGATCCCTTGCCAGTTAGATATGGCAAATGGATTGGGAATTTGCTCAAGGGTGATCTGGGATGGTCTGTGGTAGGGAAAGAACCGGTTATTGATGCTTTATTACATAGATTTCCCTATACTGTAGAATTGGCACTATATGCTCTTTTCCCTATAATAGGAGTTGGTATATGGTTCGGGGTTACTGCAGCAGTCCACCATAATTCATTCATAGATCAAACTATTAGAATATTCGCTTTAATTGGCTGGTCTTTGCCAGATTTTGTTTGGGCAATCATGGTCTTATTGATATTTTATATTGGATTGGGATGGTTTCCACCAGGTAACTTAAGCTTGTGGGCGGATGAAGTTGTAAAAAGTGCCACCTTTAATAACTATACTCGTCTTTTGACTATAGATGCATTAATCAATGGAAGAATCGATGTATTTTGGGATGCTTTAAGACATATTATAGGTCCTATTATTGCTATATCTTGGTTATGGTGGGCTAATCTATTGAGGATAACACGATCTTCGATGTTGGAAGTTCTTAGAAAAGATTACATAAGGACTGCAAGATCAAAAGGGTTGTCAGAACAAGTAGTTATAAACAAACATGCCAGAAGAAATGCTCTAATCCCTGTTGTAACAACCGCAGGTCAAATGGTTATTGGTTTGTTGGCAGGGGTTGTTATAGTAGAGATGGTTTTTGTTAGAACAGGTTTAGGATCCTTCGCGGCAACAGCTGCTCAAACACTTGATTATGCTTCTATAATGGGTGTTTTATTGTTCACTTCTTTTATTCTTATTGTAGGAAATCTTATAATCGATGTATCTTACGCGTTCATCGATCCAAGAATCAGGTTAGGGTGAGGTGAAAATTGTGAATGAAGAAACAAAAAGGGCGTTGAAACGTTTTTTTACTAATCCTTCTGCCATCATTGGTTTTTCTATATTAGTACTTTTCATAATTATTGCAATATTTGCACCAGTAATAGCACCTCCTCATTTACCAAGCGAAAGAAACTTAGAAAGAGCTCGTGAATTAATAAATGCTGATTCAAATATGGATAAAGATTCCATCATTCAAGAGTTTCAAAACTATTGGGAAGACACATATTTTTTTGCTGAAATGGATTATCAAGATATGTCAAATTTGATGGAAAGTGTTGAAAAGTTTGAAGATGGAGAAATCGAAAAAGAAGAGTTAAAATCCGAAATTAAAGAATTAGTTGATATGTATGTTCTAAATATGTCATACTACGAAGATTTTGATGAAGATACTAACGGTGTAATTAGAAGGTTGAGAAATGAATATAAAAACGTAGTTAAAAGGTATGAAAGGTCTTTAAGATTTTCAGAAATGATCAGCAGCCTGCAATCATTCGAAGGGCAAGATTTCAAAAATGAATCCTTAAAAGTTTATGAAACATTAAACAAAGATTTCCTGAACTCAATTGAATTCGATCCCTTCTTGATTCCCAATGTGGTTTCAACATTAGAACCTATACCACCATCGCCTGAGCATCCTTTTGGGGTAGTAAATCAAAAGGATATCTTTTATGGTGTTGTATGGGGAAGTAGAACCGCTTTTCAGATAGGTTTGATAGTAGTTTTAATATCAACTATCATCGGGCTTTTTATAGGTTCAGTTGCTGCCTATTTTGGTGGATGGCTCGAAGAAGTTCTGATGAGAATCACGGATATTTTTATGTCAATACCTTTTATGCTTGCAGCTATGGTTTTAACAACTATTTTAGGGCTTGGAGTTAGAAATATGATGATTGCTTTGATAATTTTTGGTTGGATGGTCACCGCAAGATTGATCAGAGGGAACATACTTCAAGCCAAAAACGAACAGTATGTTATGGCCGCCAAAGCTCTCGGGGTAAGAGATGCGGCAATTATAGTCAAACATATCTTACCTAATACGATATTTCCCGTTTTGATAAATGCTACCATGAGGATTGGATCAATGGTTATCACTGCAGCAGCTTTGAGTTTCTTGGGTTTAGGTGCACCACAAGGATACGCTGATTGGGGATCAATATTATCATATTCCAGAGACTGGATCATTGGGGGTACAAATCCAAGCCAGTACTGGTTCACAATATTGTATCCCGGGGTGGCTATGATTCTTTTTGTCATGGGTTGGAATTTATTGGGGGATGCCCTAAGAGACGTTTTCGATCCAAGAATGAGACGATAAAGTGAGAGGAGGAAGCTTTTTGAAAGATAACAATAGTGAACCTATACTTCGTGTTGATAATTTGCATGTCCACTTTAAGACAGAGGACGGGATAATAAAGGCTGTAAACGGTGCCAGTTTTGAGCTTTACCCTGGGGAAACCTTGGCAATTGTTGGAGAATCTGGTTCAGGTAAAACTGTTACCGCACTAAGCACTATAAGGCTGCTAGACGAAAACGGATGGATCGCTGAAGGAGAAATACAGTACAAAGATATGGATGTTTTGTCTTTATCGTACAATCATCTCAGAAAAATACGAGGTAAAGAGATCTCGATGATTTTCCAAGAGCCTATGACCGCTTTAAACCCAGTCTACACGATTGGCGAACAAATCATGGAATCTCTTGAATTACATCTTAAAATGAATGAAAAAGAAGGTAAAAAAAGAGCGATCGATTTATTAAAAAAAGTTGGTATTCCTGAACCAGAAAGGCGAATCGACCAATACCCTCACGAATTATCTGGTGGAATGAGGCAGAGAGCTATGATCGCTATGGCTTTAGCTTGCAACCCTTCCATACTTATAGCAGATGAGCCAACTACTGCGCTGGATGTTACCATTCAGGCACAGATACTGGAACTCATGAAGGATTTACAAAATGAGTTTAAGATGGCAATAATCTTTATTACACATGATCTTGGAGTAATTGCCGAGATGGCTGATAGGGCGTTAGTTATGTATGGGGGAGAAGTGGTTGAAAGTGGTGAAATCAAAACCATTTTTAAAAGGCCACGTCATCCATATACATGGGGGTTGATGAATTCTATTCCCAGAATAGACAAAGAAGAGGAGAGGTTGCTTTCAATTCCTGGTATAGTTCCAAACCCCTTGAACTTTCCAAAAGGTTGTAAATTTTCAAACAGGTGTTTCTTTGCTGACCAAAAATGCGTAGATGAAGATCCAAACTTGGAAGAAATAGAGCCATGTCATTTTTCCCGTTGTTGGCACATAGATAAATTATTGGAAAATATGAACAAAGTTAAAGAAGGTGAAGTATAGTGCCAAATAGTGACAAAATAATACTAAAGGTTGAAAATTTAAAAAAATATTTTCCTGTTAGAGCAGGTGTATTCAAAAGGATTGTTGCTAACGTATTAGCTGTAGACGATATTAGCTTTGAAATAAAAGAAGGAGAAACTTTGGGGCTTGTTGGAGAATCAGGTTGTGGTAAAAGTACAGCGGGAATGACCATCCTAAGATTATACGAACCAACATATGGACGAATTATAATGGGAGATCAAGACACTACACCTTGGTTTATGAAAAATACCACCATTAATCAGTATGTTAAAAAGATTTATGCAGACAGATTCGAGAAAATGAAAAAAGAATTAGGCTCAGAAGAAGAAGTTATTAAGAATTTGGATAATGAAATAGATAAAAAATACGCACAATTATATTTTCAAAATGGAGTAAGAGAAATAAAAAAAGATTTGTTGTCTAATTTGAACGAAAAAAGAAGAACCTTCAGAAAAAATGCTCAAGTCATTTTTCAAGATCCATATTCTTCTTTAAATCCAAGAATGAGAGTACTGGACATCATAGGAGAAGGTATGAAAGTGAATAAAATGGGTACATCTTCTGAAATCAGAGATAGAGTTGCCAACTTAATGGAAACAGTAGGGTTATCCAAAGATTATGTATATAGATATCCACACCAATTTTCCGGTGGGCAAAGACAAAGAATAGGAATAGCTCGTGCTTTGGCATTGGATCCAAAATTAATCATTTCTGATGAAGCTGTTTCCGCATTAGATGTTTCGATTCAATCTCAAATCATAAATTTAATGGTTGACTTGAAAAATGATTATGGCTTAACGTATGTTTTTATAGCTCACGATTTGGCCGTTGTGAAACACATAAGCGACAGAATAGCGGTTATGTATCTAGGAAAGATAGCTGAATTAACAACGAAAAAAGAGCTCTTTGAAGAGCCTTTACATCCTTATACGGTTTCCTTGATGTCCGCTATTCCCATTCCAGATCCGGAAGTTAAGAAGAAAAGAGTGGTTTTACAAGGCGATGTACCCAGTCCTCTAAATCCACCTTCAGGTTGTAGGTTTCATCCTCGATGCCCAATTGCTAAGGATATTTGTAGCAAAGAAGAACCACCACTTAAAGAAGTTAAACCAGGTCATTATGTGGCTTGCCATTATCCTGGTGAGTTTAAAATTTAAAAGCTTGGGTAAAAACCCAAGCTTTTAAATACTTTAAATTTCTCCTTTTTCGTGCAATTTTAGATCTATTTTTTTCTCCAACTTTTGTAGTATGACCGGTAGATATCTGTCTTTTAATTTTTTTCTATCGTACTGATGAATTAAAAAATAAGTAATTCCCATTCCTAAGACACCTGCCAAGAAAGAGAAGATATCTGAAAAGCCCAAAGTATAGAGAATGGAAATTATAGACAAGAAAATGATTAAAGGAATCCCATAAGCTAAAAAAGAAAGTTTCACTACTGGAACTTCAGGCATTTCTACAATTACTTTATCTCCTTTTTTTACATCGACTTTTTCTGTGTTTTTAGCTTTTAACTTCAACTCGTTTGATCCACCTAATAGAGTACAGCCACCTTTCATTGCACAGCTTTCGCATTCTTGTGTCCTTGTGGTTCTCAAATATACGTAATTATCATCTTTAGCGATAACATCCATTATTTCTCTCATCGTTTAATACCTCCAATCCTTGATGACATATGTCAAAAACTGTTACCGTGTAGCTTTGGTCAAAGTGAGAAAGAAATTGGACGATCTCATTTTCAATATATTTATAATCTCCATCCAAAATTGCCAAGATCGTCGGTCCAGAACCACTCAAGAAATAACCCTTTGTACCTATTTTCATCAATTTAGACGTTATTTCTTCCCAGTGAGGGATAAAGTCTTTACGATATGGTTGATGAATCTTATCTTTTGTAGCTTCTGATAAGTTTTCAAAATTTGACGTTACAAGTGAAGCCACTAGAAGGCCAACTCTACTTATATTAAACACTGCGTCTTCAAGGGGAACACTTTTTGGTAAAAGTGAGCGGGCTTTTTTTGTAGAAAAATGAAAATCAGGGATAATAGCTAATAACTTCAACTGAGTTGGTAAATCGATTTTTACATATTTAACTTCTTTTTCCAACAAGCACCCTACCGTTAATCCTCCAACTAAGGCAGGTAAAATATTATCGGTATGTCCATCCATCGTAGCGGCTAAATATATTATCTCTTCTTTCTTTAAAGGACTATTAAGAAGCGCATTGGCAGCTGCCAGACCTCCAGCTATACACGCCGCACTGCTTCCTAAACCTCTTGCAATAGGTATATTATTAATAAGATTTATGCGAAGACCTTTTGGGTGGAAATCTACTGCGTCAAACAGTCGTTTCATTGCCAGATAAACCAAATTACGTTCATTAGTTTCTATATGTTCTTGATCTTTTACGGGAACGTGAATTTCAAGGCCACCATTAGTTTCTTCGACTTCTATGATATTGTACAATCGTAAAGCTATTCCTAAACTGTCAAATCCTGGTCCTATATTGGCAGTTGTTGCTGGAACTTTTACTCTGATCATTTTTTCAACCCTTTCATAAAGACTTATCCTATATTAAGTTTATTTTTAACATTGTTGATAACAGATTTTTCGCAGGAAAAATATGTCTTAATTATGTTCTTGTATAGATTGATTATTTTCTTACAGTTATCATTTAACTCAGCTTCCTTGATTTTCCCCTCAAAAAAATCGTTCAACAATTCTTCTTCTTTTTCATTCATACGAACTTAGCCTCCTCTATCAATTGTCTCAATTTTTTTCTCGTATAATGTAGCTTACTTTTTACAGTCCCTAAAGGGATTTCCATTATCTCGGCAATTTCATTGTAACTCATACCATCGATATCTCTTAACTTAATCAGTAGTCTTTCCTCCTCGTTAAGTTTTTCCATTATGTTTAAAATCATTTGGTAATCAAGCTCTTCTAGTACTTCATTTTTTACATTGGTATTGGAAATTGCTTGGATATTATGATTTTGATCCGTTTCATCTTCAAAATCCACAGAAGTTTCTTTGCTTCGTTGATATTTGCGAGTATAATTTTTACCAACATTGACAGCTATTCTATAAATCCAAGTAGATAACTTGGAACGGCCTTTAAATCCATTTATCCCTTTAATAATTCGTAGAAACACTTCTTGAAGGGCATCTTCTATTTCATCATGGTTAACGTAATTAATTAAAACCCCGTAAATTTTTGGTGCATACTCTTCGTATAATTTTTTAAACGAATCGGGATTATTTTTTTTAAGGTCTTCTACGAATTTTTCCTCTGTCAATTTGATTCTCTCCCAAAATAATTTGTTCATTTTATTATACCATAAATTGTTAGCAGGACTCTTTGAAAAATTTTTCTTTGAAATTTTTTTCATAGTTGACAAAAATGTAGATAATTGGCTCTAAATTCTTATAATTGCTTCTAATCGTCTATGAGTAGATTTCTTTGGATTTGAAACTTTGAGAAAAAAGGGATAAAATATTTATGTAGGATTGAAAGTGAGATTTTAAAGTTTTAAGAAATATGAAAGCAATAACATAAAGGAGGATTTCAAAGATGGAAGAAACAAAAAAGGTAAGCTTGTACGATAACGCGGTTAAGCAATTCGACAGAGCTGCTAGAATCATGGAATTAGACAGAAATTTAAGAGAAGTATTAATCAAACCTAAGAGAGAACTCACAGTTAATTTCCCGGTGCGTATGGATGATGGGTCAATCAAGGTTTTTACTGGTTATAGGGTACAACACAATGTTTCTAGGGGTCCAGCAAAAGGTGGAATCAGGTACCATCCAGATGTCACATTAGATGAAGTTAAAGCGTTGGCTTTTTGGATGACGTGGAAGTCTGCTGTAGTAGATATACCCTATGGTGGGGCTAAAGGCGGCGTTACAGTGGATCCGCTTAAACTTTCAGATTCAGAATTAGAGAAATTGTCCAGAAGGTTTTTCTCTGAAATTCAAATCATAATAGGTGAAGAGAAAGATATCCCCGCCCCAGATGTAAACACTGATGGTCAAATAATGTCTTGGTGGATGGATACGTATTCGATGAATATCGGACATACTACTTTAGGTATAGTCACAGGTAAGCCTTTAGAGATTGGAGGTTCTGAAGGAAGAACAGAAGCAACGGGAAGAGGAGTAAATATATGTACTGAGGAAGCTGTAAAGTATTTGAGAGAGAAAGGAAAGCTAAATAAAAAAGATGAAGAAATAACCGTTGCTATTCAAGGTTTCGGTAACGTGGGTTCTTACTTAGCTTTGACCCTTACAGAAGAAACTAAATTTAAGCTAGTCGCAATATCTGATTATAGCGGTGGTTTTTATAAAGAGTCTGGTTTCACAGCAGAAGAGATTCGTAAGTTAATGGATAGAACTAGAGGTAGAAAAGCATTGTTATTGGATGTTAACGAAGAAGGTTATAAAGAGATAACCAACGAAGAATTGTTGAAGCTAGATGTAGATGTTTTGGCCCCTTGTGCTTTAGAGAATGCAGTAAATGAAGATAATGCAGATGATATAAGAGCAAAACTTATTGTAGAAGGAGCCAACGGTCCATTAACCCCAGAAGCAGACGACATCTTGTTGTCCAAAAATGTCCTTATAGTACCGGATTTCTTGGCAAATGCTGGTGGAGTGACGGTTTCGTACTTTGAGTGGGTGCAAGGACTTCAGTGGAATTTTTGGGAACTTGAAGATATCAGAAAGGCCCTTCATAAAAAGATGAAGAATGCATTTTGTGATGTTATTCAAACGATGGAAAAGTATGAAATTGATATGAGAACAGCTGCTTATGTGAGAGCCATTGAACGTGTGGCAAACGCTACAAAGTTAAGAGGAATCTATCCCTGATAAGAAATAACAAAATATACCCCTTCCTTAATTATTTAGGAAGGGGTAATTTTTTGGTTACTTTGTTTAAGTAAAATAGAACGAGTTTATTTAATAAAGGAGTGGAAAAATGGCTTTTACATTAATTTCGGTATTTATAAACTCTACAATTGGTTTTTTTCTGGTTGATATGTTGTATTGGATTTTTTCACTAGTAATCTTAGGTATTATAATGTACATTTCCTGGAGAAAAAATATGTACAGCAAATTGGGTAACTTTATTTTATTAGTAGGGATTTTATTTTCTTTTTTTGGTTATCTAAATAATTTTGATCCATCTTATTTTTATTTGTTAATTAACCTGTCCGCCTTTTTTGCTGTTCTTTATACGGCTTTTAACAAAAAAATATTGATTATCTTATCTTGGTTGTTAAATGGTTTTTCTCTGGGATACATCATCGCATCTTTGAGAAACTTAAATTTAGGCATTATATTTGGTATAATTATTTTCCTTATTGGATTAAGAGATGCGTTTTTGCCTAAAAAGTTTGATGACCATTTAAATAATTAACTCCTGTATTGCAGAGGTTAACCTTTTTATACCCTCTTCGATGCTTTTTTCATTTGCACAGGAATAATTTAATCTCAAGGTATTTACATTTTTTTTATCAATGTAAAAAGGGTCTCCGGGGACGAAGGCAACCTTTTTTTCAATAGCTTTGTCAAACAACTGAAGAGCAGAAATGTTGTTTGGTAAAGTTATCCATAGAAACATTCCACCTTGTGGATCTGTATACTCTACGTTTTTGGGGAAATATTTTTTGATACTTTTTATCATGGAATTTTTTTGACTGCCATACCTCATTTTTATGTTTATTATATGTTTGTCTAGGTCGTTCTCTTTCAAGAACTGGTATAGTATTCTTTGCCCTACGTAATTAGAATGAAGATCAGCACCTTGCTTAGCGGTTACAAGATTCTCCAACACATCTTCAGGAGCCACCACCCAGCCTAGTCTAAATCCTGGGGCAACAATTTTTGAAAATGATCCTAAAAGTATCGTTTGTTCAGGTATCAATTTTTTGAATGAAACATTATCTTCTCCTTCAAATCTTAACTCTCCATATGGGTCATCTTCGATAAGGTAAATATTGTGATTTTTCAATATTTCAGCTATCTTTTCTCTATTTTTATTTGTATAAGTGATTCCCGAAGGATTTTGAAAATTTGGGACGGTGTACAGTAATTTTGGTGAAAACTCTTCCAAAACATCTTTTAATTCCACTAAATCGAGTCCTTCTGGACATAGTTTAACTGGTTTAAAATTCTTGGTGTATACCGATAATGCCTGTATAGCTCCTAAATAGCCAGGTTCTTCAATTGCAATAAAATCATCTTCGTTCAAAAATAATTTTCCAAGTAAGTCAAGGGCTTGTTGAGATCCATGAGTTATTAAAACATCGTCTTTTGTTATGTTTAAACCTTTCTTTTCATTGTATCTATTGGCAATAAATTCTCTTAAAGGTGGGTATCCTTCTGTGGTACTGTACTGTAGTATCTCTTTACCGTGATTATCAAACTGATAAACAGCTGCAGTTTTTATCTCTTCTATTGGAAATAAATCGGCGTTCGGTAAACCGCCGGCGAATGAAATTATTTCCGGATCATCTATTACCTTAAGTATCTCTCTTATAAAAGAACGTGGTACGTTTTTCATACGATTAGAGTATATATTTTCCATTTTTTCTCTCCTTCTGGGAAGTTTTTATCACAATTGGCCCTGTTATCCTTTTAATGTTCTTTAACGGGTGAAAAATTATCTACAAACAATCCATATTCTACACTGTCTAACAAAGCTTTCCAACTCGCCTGAATTATGTTAGTTGAAACACCCACAGTAGTCCAAGTTTTATCGGTGTCTGAAGTTTCTATTAAGACCCGCACCTTCGCGGCAGTTCCAGAAGTACTGTCTAACACCCTTACTTTGTAATCTATCAATTTCATGTTCTTCAGTGAAGGGAAAAAGTTTTGCAAGGCTTTTCTTAACGCCATATCTAAAGCATTAACAGGGCCGTCGCCTTCAGCAACGGCATGGACCGTTTCACCATTTATTTTTAATTTGACAATCGCTTCTGTTCCTGTGCCTTCGATAAAATTGTAATGAAGAATGTTGAAATTCTCCACTTGAAAATTTGGGGCATAGTCAAAAAATTCTCTTAATACTAAGAGTTTTAAAGAAGCGTCAGCACCTTCAAATTGATATCCATCATGCTCATATTCCTTTATCTTTGATGTTAACTTTTTGAACTGTTCTTCAGAAAATTGAGTAATATCAAAGCCTAATTCTTCTAGTTTTGATTTTAAATTACTTTTTCCTGATAACTCTGAAACTAATATTCTTCTAGTGTTTCCCACCCATTCTGGAGATATGTGTTCATAAGTGTGAGGATTTTTAAGAATGGCGCTAACATGGACACCCCCTTTATGTGTGAAGGCGCTTCTTCCTACATAAGGTTTCCTGTTGTCAGGAGTTAAATTAGCAATTTCAGTTACGTAATTATAAAGTGAGGTTGTTTTTTCTACATTTATTTTTGGTAATTTAAACCCGTATTTAAACTTCAAGTTAGGTATTATAATACAAAGATCTGCATTACCGCATCTTTCCCCCAGACCTCCCACCGTTCCTTGTATTTGTTCAATTCCCTCTTCAATAGCTGTAAGAGAATTGGCTACAGCAAAACCGGAATCATTGTGAGCATGAATGCCTAAAGGTATTTTTATTTTTTCTTTTACCGTTTCTATTGCTTCTTTGACCTTTGAAGGTGTTTGCCCTCCGTTTGTGTCACACAAAACAGCAATTGAAGCACCAGAGTTTTGTGCAACTTCTAAGGTTTTAATGGCATATTTTTGATTATGGTTAAAACCATCAAAAAAGTGTTCGGCATCGAAAAATACCTCTAACCCTTCTCGTTTTAAGAAAGTTATCGTATCTTCTATAAGTTTTAGGTTATCATCAAGAGAAATGCCCAATGCTTGAGAAACATGGAAATCCCAACTTTTTGCAAATATAGTAACTATTTTTGCCCCAGAAGAAACCAATTTTAATATATTTGGATCATCTTCTGCCTTTGTTCCATACCTTTTTGTAGAACTAAAGGCAACTATTTCACTATTTTTAAATGATATATTTTGAACTTTTTTAAAGAATTCTTCATCTTTAGGATTAGACCCTGGCCAACCACCTTCGATGTAGTCTATTCCGTACTCATCTAGTTTTTTAGCTATTTTTAATTTATCTTCCACAGTTAGAGAAACATTCTCACCCTGGGTTCCATCTCTTAAAGTGGTATCAAATAATTTAGGTTCTTCCAATTTGGTTCACCCTCTTTTTAAGATTTTGACAATTTCGTCTCCTACTTCACCGGTGCTTAAATTCCCCCCCATGTCTTTAGAAAGTAAGTTTTCATCGATAGATATCTTAATCGCACCTTCAATTTTATCTGATAAGTCTTTTCTTCCTAGATATTCCAACATCATCGCGGCGGCTAAAATCGCAGCAAGGGGATTTGCAATACCTTTACCAGCAATATCTGGGGCTGAACCATGAACAGGTTCAAACATGGAAACGGTATTCGGATTTATATTTCCTGAGGCAGCTAATCCCATTCCTCCCTGGAGTTCTGCACCCAGATCTGTAATGATATCTCCAAACATATTGCAGGTTACTATTACATCGAAAATTTCTGGATTTCGTACCATTTTCATCGTTATAGCATCTACATAGTAATGATCAGTCTGAACTTCGGGATATTCTTTCTTTAACTCTTCAAATACTCTCAACCATAGTCCGTGAGAATAAGTTAGTACATTACTTTTATCACAAAGAGTTAGTTTACCATTGATATTTTTTGCATACTCAAAAGCATAACGGATGATTCGTTCTACACCTTTTCTAGTAGAAATCATCTCTTGTATTGCTACTTCGTCTTGAGTATCTTTTTTTAAAATTCCACCAATACCTGCATAAAGTCCTTCTGTGTTTTCTCTTATTACTGTAAAATTGATCTCATTAACACCCTTCTTCTTCAAAGGAGAAAACCTGTCGTTTAGTAGTTTTATAGGTCTTAAATTGACGTATTGATCAAAATGAAATCGTAATTTTAATAGTATCCCATGCTCTAAGATCCCCGCTGGTACACGTGGATCCCCCACAGCCCCTAAATATATAGCGTCGAATGTTTCTAATCTTTTCAATATGGAATCTGGAATCAATTCTCCATATTTTAGAAATCGTTCGGCTCCAATATCGAACTCTTCAAATTTGAGGTTCAAACTATACTTTTCCCCCATAAAATTTAATACTTTAAGCCCTTCATTGATTACTTCCTTACCAATTCCATCTCCAGGTAGAACGGCTATAGACGGCATTTATTGAGTGACCTCCTTCTTGATCTTCTCTATCAAACCACCGGAAGATATTATTTCTTGAAGAAATTTTGGGTATTTTTCTGAATAATATTCTTTATTGTTTTTTAGATCCTTGATGATACCATTGTCCAAGTCTATTTCAATTTCCGAACCATCTTCAATGTTATGGGAAGCCTCTTTGGAAATAAGTATAGGTAAGCCAATATTTATAGCGTTACGATAAAAAATCCTTGCAAAACTTTCTGCTATGACACAAGAAACACCAGCCGTCTTAATCGATAATGGAGCGTGTTCGCGAGAACTTCCTGAACCAAAGTTCCTCCCAGCGACTATAATATCTCCTTTTTTTACTTTTTTTACGAACTCTTTATCTATATCTTCCATGCAATGTTGTGCCAATATTTCTGGTTCTGGATTGTTTAAATATCTAGCTGGTATAATAACATCTGTATCAACGTTGTCACCGTATTTGAAAACTCTCCCTCTGAATTTCACCTTATAACCTCCTCAGGATGAGTAATGTATCCACTAATGGCAGAAGCTGCAGCTACCGCAGGATTGGATAAATAAACTTCACTTTCTGGATGCCCCATCCTTCCAACAAAATTTCTGTTAGTTGTAGATATCGCCTTCTCGCCTTTTGCCAAAACTCCCATATGGCCACCAAGGCAAGGTCCGCATGTTGGTGTACTTACAGCAGCTCCAGCTTCAATGAATATTTCGATTAAGCCTTCTTTTAGTGCCTGCATGTATATATCTTGGGTGCCAGGAAAAATAATGCACCTTACATTTGGGCTGATTTTTTGTCCCTTAAGTACTTGAGCAGCAATTCTTAAGTCTTCTATTCTTCCGTTGGTGCAAGAACCTATTACAGATTGATCAATTTTTATCCCCTTTGCTTCATGAACCGGTTTGGTGTTTTCAGGCAAGTGTGGAAATGCAACTTGTGGGTCTATATTTGAAACATCGTATTCGATAACCTCTTTATAAGTGGCATTGGGATCGCTATTTACTGGTGTATACTCTCTTACTGCCCTTTCTATCAAGTAATTCTTGGTTTTTTCATCGTATTCAAATAAACCACATTTTGCCCCTGCTTCAATAGCCATATTTGCCATAGCCATTCTCGAATCAATAGAAAGATCTTTGATCGTATCTCCAGTAAATTCAATAGAATTATACAGTGCTCCATCTACTCCAATATCCCCAATCGTGTAGAGTATTAAATCCTTTCCAGTGACCCATGGGTTTAGCTTGCCTTTGTATACAATCTTTATACTTTCTGGAACTCGGAACCATAAGTAACCAGTAGCCATCGCTGCAGCCATGTCGGTGCTTCCAACACCTGTACCTAAACAGTTAAGTGCTCCATAGGTACATGTATGGGAATCTGCTCCTATAACGATCTCACCAGGCAAGGCTAGTCCCTTTTCTGGTATTAAGCAGTGTTCAATCCCCATCTTA
Organism: Petrotoga sibirica DSM 13575; assembly: GCF_002924625.1. Taxonomy (GTDB): domain Bacteria; phylum Thermotogota; class Thermotogae; order Petrotogales; family Petrotogaceae; genus Petrotoga; species Petrotoga sibirica. The sequence goes on from NZ_JAHC01000032.1 coordinate 14,332, forward strand.
CCTATCTCAAAATAATTAAGAATATTCATCTCTTTTGCGAAATTTCTTATAAGCAAAGCATTTTGTGCAGATTTTATGTCTTTGTTTGGAGTAAAGTGATCTGGAACTATTGCAACCCTTTCATTATCAAATACTTGAGATAACCCTATTTTTCTAAATTCATTTATGGCAACAGGAGTTGTTACATCGTTCCCAAGTACCAGATCTACTCTTGCATTAACAATTTCCCCGGGTTTTACCTTACTTTTATTTGAATGAGACGCAAGAATCTTCTCTACAATAGTCATTTCTTTTTATCCTCACTTTGTCATTTTTTTGTAGTTTGAAGTTTTTTAGCCATATATTTATTTAATGCATTTAGATAAGCCAAAGTACTTGCTTGGGTAATATCTGTTTCAACAGAATGGCCAACATACACTTCGTCTTCAATTTGGAGTTTAACAGTTGTTTCTCCTAAGGCATCGGTCCCCTCTGTAACGCCTTCTATCTTATACGAAATCAAAGTGATATTTTCTTCTCCAACTATTTCGTTTATTGCCTTAAATATTGCATCTATTGGCCCATCTCCACTACAAGCAGCTTTTTCTATCAACTCTTCACCTCTTGTTATCTTGATAGTTGCCGTTGGTAGTGTAGTGTTTCCAGTAGTTACGGATAAATATTTGAGTTTGAAATAATCCTCAGTTTTATATAATTCATCGTTGATCAATGCTTCAACATCAAGTGAATTCAAATTCTTTTTTTTACTGGCTAGATCTTTAAATTTGAGGAATAGTTTTTCAAAGGTTTCTTCATCCACAGTGTAGCCAGATGATGTCAAAAACTCTTTTAAAGCATGTCTTCCTGAATGTTTTCCTAAAATTAGTTTGTTTGAATTTAGCCCTATACTTTCTGCTTTCATTATTTCATAAGTAGTTCTTTCTTTGATAACGCCATCTTGATGAATACCGGATTCATGTGCAAAGGCATTTTTACCTACTATTGCTTTATTAGGTTGAACAACCATTCCAGTGAATTGTGAAACCATGTTGCTTAGTTTCAAAATCTTAGTTGTATCCTGCGTTACGACTAAATCTTCAAAATAATCTTTTCTAGTAACTAACGCCATTAAAACTTCTTCTAAGGCTGCGTTGCCTGCCCTTTCTCCTATTCCGTTAACTGCTACCTCAGCCTGATCAGCACCTTCTTTCAGAGCAGCAAGAGTATTAGCAGTTGCCATTCCTAAATCGTTGTGGCAGTGTACGCTTAATTCAATTTTGTCAATGTTTCTTGTATTTTCTTTTATCTTTTTAATAAATTCTCCAAATTCTTGTGGAATTACATATCCCACAGTATCAGGCACGTTAATTACCGAGGCACCAGCTTCGATGACTTTTTCAAAGAGTTTGTACAAAAATTCTAACTCACTTCTCGAAGCATCTTCTGCGGAAAATTCCACATTATTGGTATATTTTGCTGCATATTTTACTGCCTCGAGGGCTCTTTCCATAACTTGTTCTTCACTCATTTTTAACTTGTATTTCATGTGAATAGGAGAGGTAGCAATGAACACATGTATCCTTGGTTGCTCTGCCTCTTTTAGTGCTTCCCAAGCACAATCGATATCTTTGTAATTCGCCCTTGCTAAAGCTGCAATCTCAACATCTCTAATTTTTTGAGCGATGTTTTTTACACTTTCAAAATCACTACTCGAAGAAATAGGAAAACCAGCCTCTATTACATCAACTTTTAACAAAGAAAGGTGTTCAGCTATTGCCAGCTTCTCGTCCATTGTCAAACTTACACCTGGAGATTGTTCACCGTCTCTCAATGTAGTATCAAAGATTTTTATTTTTCTCAAATTTGTTCACACTCCTACTTCATTAGATTTTCTAACTTTCGATCCAAGGCATCATAGCTCTCAACTTCTCTCCCACTTGTTCTAAAAGAGAATTATTGTCTTTTTCAGTTAAAGCGTTGAAAACAGGTCTATTAGCTTTGTTTTCTAAGATCCAGCCCTTTGCAAAATTCCCATTCTGTATGTTTGCAAGTACCTCTTTCATGGTTTCTTTAACCTTATTATCTATAATTTTTGGCCCAACGGTAAGATCCCCGTATTGTGCGGTGTCACTTATGGAGTATCTCATCTTTTTTAATCCGCCTTCATACAAAAGATCAACGATTAATTTAAGTTCGTTCAAACATTCAAAATAGGCTATTTCTGGTTGATACCCAGCTTCAACGAGTGTTTCAAAACCTGCCTTGATGAGTGATGTAGTTCCACCACATAAGACCGCTTGTTCTCCAAATAGATCCGTTTCTGTTTCCTCTTTGAAAGTTGTTTTGATGACACCTGCTCGTGTACAACCTATTCCTTTGGCGTAAGATAAACCCAACTCTTTTGCTTTTCCTGAAAAATTTTGGTGAACAGCTAATAATCCTGGAACCCCTTTGCCTTCTAAATACATTCTTCTGACTAAATGGCCAGGACTTTTAGGAGCAACCATGAATACATCAATGTTTTTTGGAGGCACAATTTGTCCAAAATGGATATTAAAACCATGAGAAAACCCAAGTGCATTACCCTCGCCTAAGTTGGGTTCTATGTCTTTTTTGTACACCTCACTCTGAACTTCATCAGGGATCAATACTTGAATAATATCTCCTTTTTTAACTGCTTCAGATGTTTCGTATACTTCAAAACCATCGTTTTGGGCAGTTTCTTTGCTTTTACTATCTTTCTTCAAACCTATAATTACTTTTAATCCGCTATCTTTAAGATTTTGTGCCTGAGCATGACCCTGACTTCCATAACCCAAAACCGCAATAGTTTTTCCCTTCAATAAACCTAAGTCTGCATCCTTTTCATAGAATGTTTCCACCATACACTATCACTCCTTAATTTTTATGAATTTGTCAAAACGTTGTTGTTCATTTCTCTATCTAAAGCTACAATCCCTGTTCTCACGACTTCTTTAATGCCAAAATCCTTCATTATTTCGATAAAGGCATTTATTTTATTTTCATCCCCCGTAATTTCAACTGTTATTGTGTCAAGGGAAAAATCGACAACCTTACCCCTAAAAACGTCGACCGCCTGAATAACTTGGCTTCTTTGATTTTTTCCACAATTTACCTTAATTATCGCCATATCCCTCTCTATCATATTGCTTTGATTCAATTCAGTGATCTTTATAACATCTATCAGTTTGTAAAGCTGTTTTTTCACTTGTTCTAATGTATCGGTGTTTCCTTGGACAACTATCGTCATCCGCGAATACTCCGGTAATTCTGTCTCCCCTACATTTAAACTCAGTATGTTAAAATTTCTCCTACTGAATAGACCAGATATTCTTGCCAAAACTGCAGGTTGATTATTCACTGTTACTGATAAGATGTGTCTCATGCAACCTCCCCCTGTTTTTCCTTTTCTCTCTTTTTCTTTTTTAGTTCCAACATCTCATTAATCGATGCTCCTTCTGGAACCATTGGGAATACGTTCTCATCTTGAGGAATGATGACGTCCAGTAAAACTGGGCCGTTGTAATTCAAAACCTCTTTCAAAGCCATCTCTACATCGTTTGATTGATCGATTCTTAACGATTTTATTCCATAAGCCTGAGCCAATTTAACGAAATCTGGATTTTCAAGTATAGTGGAGGAATATCTTTCATCAAAAAATAACTCTTGCCACTGTCTTACCATCCCTAAGGTTCCGTTGTTTAAAATGATTATTTTCACGGGGAGCCTGTTAGAACTTATTGTAGCCAACTCCTGGAGATTCATTTGAAAACTTCCGTCACCAGATATGTTGATAACCGTTTTATCGGGATTACCTACTTGAACACCCATACTGGCTGGTAAACCATATCCCATAGTTCCAAGGCCTCCTGAGGTTATGAATGACCTAGGTTTCGAAAAATGAAAGTATTGGGCTGCCCACATTTGATTTTGACCAACTTCTGTTACTATTACAGTATTTTCATCACACAATTCATCCAATTTTTCAATCAAGTATTGTGGCTTAATACTGTTATCATCGTATTCGTAGTTAAGCGGAAATCGTCTTTTCCATTCTTTTATTTTTTCTAGCCATTCTTTTCTTTCGATCGTCTTTATCAACGGAATTAATTTATCTAATACGTTTTTTGCGTTACCAACAATGGGAATATCAACTTTGACGTTTTTATTTACTTCAGCTGGATCGATATCTATATGAATGATCTTTGCATATGGAGCAAACGTTTCCAACTTCCCTGTTACCCTGTCATCAAAGCGTACTCCAATTCCTATTATCAAATCTGCTTCAGATATAGCGTAGTTGGCATAAATTGTGCCGTGCATTCCTAGCATCTTTAGAGAAAGCTCATGATCTTCTGGAAAAGTCCCAAGACCCATAAGAGATGTAACTACTGGTATCCTTCCCTTTATTGCCATATTTGTCAGTTGTTCTGAGGCATTAGAATTTATAACTCCTCCACCAGCAAAGATAACCGGCCTTTCTGATGTATTAATTGCCTCGGCAGCCAATTTAATTTGCACGTAGTTACCTTCGTATGTAGGCTGATATCCTGGGAGATTAACGCTTTGAGGATACATGAAATCAGCGTGAGATTTAAGAACATCCACTGGTAAATCTACCAATACTGGACCTGGTCTACCAGTTCTGGCTATGTAAAAAGCTTCTTTTATAGTCTTGGCTAAATCCTTTACATTAGTTACCAAATAATTGTGCTTAGTAACAGGCAAAGTGATTCCTCTTATGTCTATTTCTTGGAATGAGTCTGTACCTATTAGGCTCGTCGGAGCTTGACCTGTAAAAGCTACAACCGGTACGGAATCCATGTATGCAGTTGCTAGTCCGGTAACTAGGTTAGTAGCTCCAGGCCCAGAAGTGGCTATACACACTCCAACTTTTCCCGTACTCCTTGCATAACCGTCTGCAGCATGTGCAGCGCCTTGTTCATGACGAACTAATATATGTTTTATTGGTGCATCGTAGAGTTCATCATAAAGTGGAATAACCTTCCCTCCTGGATATCCGAATACAACTTCAACCTTCTCTCTCAAAAGAGATTCAACGAATATTCTTGCCCCGGAATGAATAGGCATAAAATCACCTCTCTAATTTTTTTATTCTAAAAACGCCCCTTTATCCGCTGATTGTACAAACCTGCTGTACCTATCTAAATACCCATTTGTTTTTGGAAGTAGCGGTTTAAAAGTATTTAATCTTGCTTGTAATTCTTCTTCTGAGATTTTTAAATTTAGAGTCTTTTCTGGTATGTTTATCGATACTATATCCCCATCCCTTACAACCCCTATTGGCCCTCCTGCTGCAGCTTCGGGGGATACATGACCTATTGCAGAACCGCGTGTTGCTCCTGAGAATCTACCATCGGTGATCAGGGCAACCTTCTTATCCAATCCCATACCAGCTAATGCAGAAGTAGGTGCTAACATCTCTCTCATACCTGGTCCTCCCTTTGGACCTTCGTATAGGATAACTACTACATCTCCTTCTTTAATTTTTCCCCCATAAATAGCTTTGATAGCTTCTTCTTCTTTGTTGAAGACCTTTGCAGGTCCTTCATGTACCAACATCTCAACCGATACAGCTATTTGTTTAACAATTGCCCCATTGGGAGCTATGTTACCTTTCAAAACAGCTAATCCTCCGTCTTTATGATACGGATTATCTATCGGCCTTATCACTTCATGATTGACATAACTAACGGTTTTAAGGTTTTCACCTAAGGTTTTCCCTGTTACGGTCAAACAATCTAGATGGAGCAAATTCTTTTTGGACAATTCCTTAAGTACAGCAGGAACACCTCCAGCGTAGTGTAAATCTTCAATGTGATGAATTCCTGCAGGTGTTAAACTACATAGGTGTGGAGTTTTTGAACTAATTTTGTTAATAATATCTATGTCAAAGTCGATTCCTGCTTCGTGAACGATTGCCGGTAAATGTAAAGCCGTGTTGGTAGAACAACCTAGAGCCATGTCTAGAGTAAAGGCGTTTTCTACAGTTTTTTCGGTGAATATATCCAAAGGTTTAATATCTTTAGCTACTAACTCCATTATTTTTTCTCCACTTTTTGTTGCCAAAGCCCTCCTACTAGAAAAAACTGCCGGAATCGTCCCATTTCCCGGCAGCGCAAGTCCTAAAACCTCTGTTAGGCAATTCATTGAATTGGCAGTAAACATCCCCGCACAAGACCCGTACCCAGGACAGGCAGTCATTTCCATTTCACTTAACTCTTCATGAGAAATCTTATTGGCGACTCTCGCACCAACAGCTTCAAACATATCGTGTAAATCGATTTTTCTTCCTCTGTAATTTCCCGCAAGCATTGGACCACCACTTACAACTATCGCGGGAATATTTAATCTCAAAGCGGCCATTAGCATTCCTGGAACGATCTTATCGCAGTTGGGAATAAGAACCAATCCATCGAATTTGTAGGCTCTAGCTACAGATTCTATAGAATCGGCAATCAGCTCTCTACTCGGTAATGAATAATTCATACCGCTGTGTCCCATAGCGATACCATCACAGATTCCTATTGTTGAAAAAGCTAAAGGCAAACCTCCAGCTGCGTATACGCCATTTTTTACACTCTCACATATTTCATTCAAATGTTTGTGTCCTGGTATTATATCGTTCGCAGAGTTAGCTATACCTATTATAGGTTTATCGATCTCTTCTTTTGTCAACCCTAAGGCATAAAGTAAAGAACGATGTGGAGCTTTTGATACTCCTTTTTTAATTTCGTCGCTTCTTTGTTTATTATCGCTCATATAATCCTCCCTTTTCATAATGTTTAAAAATATTAAAACAATCCCCGGTAGAATTCATTCCCGCTCTTTCCACTTTGGATAACTTCCAAGAATTTTAAAGAAAGAACTCATTTTTTCTAATTTAACTAATGCTGTTTTTACATCTTTATCTTCTTTATAACCTTCAAAATCTATATAAAAAGAGTATTCACCTAATTGCTTTTTGGTTGGTCGAGACTCGATTCTTGTTAGATTTATGTTCTTTTCTTTGAAGGTTTTTAACATATTGTACAGAACCCCAGGTTCATTGTGCTTTGGAGAACATATTATCGAGGTTTTGTAATTTTGTTCTGGATCTTCAAACTTAGTAAAGTTATCTGAATGTGCAATCACAAAAAAACGAGTTGAATTACTTTTTGAGTCTTGAATATCTCTAGCTAAAACCTTTAAATTATAGATATTAACAATATTTTCCGAACCTATAGCCGCACTCCCTGGCACGTCTTTTATTATTTCACATGCATTTGCGGTACTTGCGGTAAATATAATTTCAGGATTATTCAATCTATTTTTTATAAACTTACTACATTGTCCAATAGCTTGTTGATGAGAAAAGAGCTTTTTAATTTGTGTTAACTCTAAACTTTCATAAGATAGAAGAAAATGCTTAATTGGTACAACACACTCTCCCACTACCTGAATATCTGATTTCTCGAATAAAAGATCCATTGTAATATTCACAGAACCTTCTACAGAATTTTCAATAGGTACAACTCCAAAATCTACTTCTTTGTTTTGAACCATTTCAAAAACATCCGAAATAGATTGTAATGGAATCAAAGAAACATTTTTACTAAAATATTTCCCCACGGCAATTTCACTATAAGTCCCTTTTGGCCCTAAATAACTACATTTTTTGAAAGTCCGATATTCTTTCAAGTCATCTAACTCCTTGAATTCAAAAAATATTACGAAAATATTTTCATAATTGCCAACAAATGAAAAAAAATTCATTTTTCCTAATTATTGGTAACTATTTAGATTTAGAGTAAATTATTAGCGATTATACACTAAAATCTCCGTTTTTGCAAGATTTGAAAAAAATTTCATTAAAAGTCCTTTTAATTCTTTCTTTTGTGGGTTTTAGAAAAATAAGATTAAAAACGTCCAATTTAATTTAATCTAAAATTTACTTAAGACAAATAAAAAAGTTACTTTTTCATTTCTAAAAAAATACTACAGGAAGAAATGATAGGCGGCAAAAATGGTACAATTTTACCCACTTCAGAAATAGGTAGAAACAACGATTAACGAAAGGTAAAGTAAGTTAAAGCAAGAAGAAAAAGAACTAAAATATTGGATAATTATCCAAAATGCTCTTTGAAAATCGAAGTAATTCTTCAAAAAATTGAAAAATAACTAGAACTGAAGAATTTTTGGAAAAAATATGCATGAAAGAAGTACGGTTGAAGACAGGCTCACGCCCACCAAGGAGTAACCGTTCATTTGGGAAGTATTGAAAAGGTTTTAAACTTTCTAAAGAAACAAGCTAAGAAGCTGTTTCATACATAAGCGTTTTAGGAGAAGATAATAAATCGTCTCCTACCCATCTTGTGAGCTAAAAGAAGAAAAGCGATAAGGAAAAGGTTAGAAAGGTTGCATTCGAGTTGCACAGCGTTTGTATATTTCAAAGAAGTAGTACCGTTGTTGCTTTCTAACCTGGAAAAGATGGATTCAATGAAAGTACGTTTCTTGTAAATCTCTTTGAAGAAAGAAGACTCCTGCGGCATCAGCTAAGAAGTTAAACCCACTAAGATCCAAGTACTTAACAACCTTTTCCAAAAGGGTTAAAGCATAATTCTTGTCATAGGCAGAAGCAGGGGAAACCACGGTGAAGATAGGGACGTTGAGGAAAGTAATAGTATGAGCCTTGTAACCAAAAAAGGAGACAGCGCATAGCGCAGGATAGGAGATAGAATTCTTTGGGTTACCGTACTTATCGTAGATAGGTTTAGAATTAGAAACAGGTTTAACGCCGAAATTTGCTTCTAAAGGAGAACGATAGCACTCTTTATAATCCTTAAGAGGCGAAAGCCCGTTTCCTCAAATTTACCGTGACTCTTCTTGTTGTTGAAGAAAGAATTAAAGATAATGGGGTAAGAATCAACAACAAGATAACTGGTATCAAAGATTCCCTCTTTGATGCCTTTAAAGACGGTAAAAACGATAACCTTATCCAAATAAGAAGGGTCAAACTCCTTCTTAAAGGCGATACTTAAATTCATAATGTTTTTTCTCCATGACCCCGTTCGGGGCGTTTCTTTTAGCCAGAGTAGACAAAATCGAAGTACAGTTGAGAAGAGTTACCGTATAATGACAATTGAATGACCTCCTTACGAGATAATAAAAATGTAGTATCAAATACATTATACAGTGAGGAGGTAAAAGTATAACATTGAAGGTATTAAAAGTTAGTTACAATGCATGTTTTAGAATTTCTGAAGACAGTATAGTATTATACATAGGAGAAATATATTCAAGACAACATGATCCTTACACAGATTATGTAAGGGAAAGGTTAGAAGAGGAAAGGTTAGAAATAATCAGAGGGACATTAGCTGAATGGTTAGAATATGTAATTTACATTAATGAAAGAAGAAATTCCAACTTGCTTTTCCGATTTGTGGATAATTATATGGGTTTCACCGATTGGCGTTTTAAAAAAATTTTTGGGATGCATTCTATGGGCTTTGCTCTTTTACCTGTTAGGCCCTTTTACTTATATGCAAGAAGAAGTGGCGATGGCAAAAATGGATGCCATCGCCAAAGAAGCATCAAAAAAAGATTCTTCGTTAGTTGTCCCAATGATTCATGCACTTTTCGCTGATTCTGCGAATACGAATCTCGAAGTTGAAAGTGCAGCCTTCAGAGAACAATGCTATCTCAAACACAAATTAACAGTTAAGAGCTTACATTAACTTAGCAAAAAAGTGTGAAGTGAAAATCATTCCACTCTAGAAACATCTAAATTTACTTCTTTTATACCGTTAGTGGTGTTTGTATTAAACAATTCATTTAAGGCTGAAAGCAATTTGTTCTCAATTTCGGAGATTTTTTCATTACTTCTAAAATCTTCAGGCTTATAAGTTGAGAATATGAGTCTAAGAGTATCAAACACTTGCGAAAAGGAATTTTCCACAGTTTTTTTTATTTCTGTGTTGGCTACTAATAAGGAATATTCCGTAACAAAAACACGGTTGTTGAGGTTAATTCTAACCGGGTACTCGCCTTTTATAATTTCGACTTTTAAGTCTTGCTGGGTTTGAATGTACCTGATTTCAGGTTCTAACGCTCCATAGAACTTAATGTCAGTGTATCCGAGAAATTCAGGATTACGTGGATTATCTTTAATAGAGTAGACACTAACTTGTCCGTTTTCAAATCTAGCATATAAATAGCCATTGGCGATTTTAATACCGTTAATACCTTCTAAATTCAAGTTTTCTAACAGTGTTGGAGAATTAGGATCGCTTATTTCTGCGATGCTTAATCCTTCAATATTTCTCAATATATAAAGATAATTATCGTGATTAATTACATCTGTGACGTTTCCTGGCGCGTCTATTGTAGCGATTTCTTGAGGATTACTTGGATTTGTAACTTCATATATCGTTACTCCCATTTCACCACTTGGAGAGTAAAGGTAGACTTTTTCTTGAGGTACGACTCCAGTAGAAAATCTTATTTGAGAAGTAGATTCTCCACCTTTTTTATCCTTTGCAACAATTCTTAAGGTGTAATTTTTTCCCATTTCCAAGGAATTAAATTGATAAAAATAGGTATTGATATTTTCAGCTATGAGTTGTTCTTGTTCTGAGTCGGGGGTTAAATATAAGTCAAAGACCAAAGAATCTCCTTCAGGGTCTTCCGCTTGCCATACGAAGTATACATTTGGTTCGGTTAATAGTTGATTTGCAGATGGAGATAAGATTATAGGGCTATTTGGAGAACTGTTTTTTTGAAAAGAATAGTTTTCAGAGAAATCATAAACCATGTTATTTTTAACAACAGCAAATTTTAGATCCACTCCTTCAGAAGGTACAGAACTTAAAATAATAGTATTTTGGTTGGATGTCCTAAAAGGTTCATAAATTCCAGAACTATTTCTTCTATAAATTAAATATTGTTCATAGTCTTGTGGAAGGGTTATGTACAAATCGTTATTAACCCACCTATAATCTACCTGATATTTCAAAGATGATTTTTTTAGTTTTATGTCGTTTAGTGTTTTATTTTCGTTCACAAAGAATTCTGGGTTGTTATAGTAGTAGTAGGCGAGCCCCGTATCATCAACTGCCATGATATTTAGTTGATAAGTTCCTTCTTCTATGGACGTTAATTCTATACTTTCTCCAACGGGAAAAGATGCTTCGTAAGTATTGGCTCCAATCAATTGAACTTTTATTTCTTTGTAAGGTTCTTGCAGACCTCCTGACGCAACTATTTCGTAGTTGATCGTTACATTATACTTTCCACCAAAAAACAACAGAGAAAATATGATCACAATACCTAATACAATTATTGCAATAATAGTTGTAATTATAATTAATCTCTCCCTGTTTTGTGGTGGTTTCTTTTCTTCTTGGTTAATTAAACTTTCGTACTCTAATTTATTTTCATTCTTATTTTCTGAATTGTTCTGATCAGCCATTTCTATCCCTCCAAAGATAATTATGTTGTTCCTTTAGAAAACTTATTTAGCGTCCCTTCGCCCCGCTGCCCGCCCTTTTGAAGGAAGGGACCTGCGGTTCCCCAGCCCCTCTAAAACTCTGTAATTACATAAGATGTTTACTCGAAATCATTTTATATAGCTGTATGTATGTTTCTAAGGGAATATCTTCTGGTCGAGATGACGGGTCAATTTGTACCTCAGTTAGATATTTTTCAGCATCAGGTATTATCCCCTTTAGATTGTTTTTTATGGTTTTCCTTCTTTTAGAAAAACACATGTGAACAAATTTCATGAAATCTTTTGGATCTATTTCTTCTACATACTTATATAAAGGGTTGAACTTTAATATTACTGAATCTACTTTTGGAATTGGTATGAAATTATTCCTAGATACATCCATGATTTTTTCGACGGTACAGTAAGTCTGAACGAATATACTTAAAGGGCTGTAACTTTTTTTTGATTTTGCCATCAAACGGTGTCCAAACTCTTTTTGAAACATAAAAATTGCGTATTCAAATTTTGGAGACTCTTCAAATATCTTTTCTAATATTCTTGAAGAGATATAATATGGGATGTTTGCGATATATTTTAATTTTGAAATATCTTTGAATTTAGAAAGGTCTGCGTTTAAGAAATCCTCAAAATGTATTTCTACATTTTGTGAATCTTCAAATCTTTCTTCTAATAACGGTTTGAGCCTTTCATCAATTTCGAAAGTTATTACTTTTTTGGCATTCTTAGCTATCTCTTCTGTGAGGATTCCATTGCCGGTTCCAATTTCTATTATTACGTCATTTTCATCGATTTCACTTTTTTGAACTATTTCATGAGATACGTTTGAGTTAGATAAGAAATTTTGCCCCAACCCTTTTTTTAATCTGATATCGTACTTCTTAAGCCATTCAGAGGTTTTCAAAGAAATTTCACCTTTCTTATTTCATTAAAATAATCCAGATACCTTTGTGTATGTATCGAAACCAGTGTTAATAAAACTCATGAATGTTTGTACTACACTCATAACTTCGACGATGTTGGTGAGTGTGTTTTTTGGAATGTAGATAATATCTTTTGGTTTTACTTCTGGGTTCATTCCAGTTTTTACAGGGGCTGCATTTATTATACCGGATAAATCTAAAGTAACAGGTGGATTTTCTGGGCCATCTTTGAATAAGTATACAGTTGTTAATTGAGCAGATTGAGAGGCGTTCCCGGCTTTGAGTATAGCGTCTAGCACTGTCATGCCTGAATTGTATGGAATAATACCGGGTTTTGATACTTCTCCAAAGACGTAAACAACTTGCTCTTCTATCGGTGGTACGTAGACTATAGATCCAGGGTTAACGAGTACATTTCTTAAGGAATCAACGTCTTTTATATCGACTTTTATTTCTTCATTGTTTTTTGTGTAGATGAAGATGCTCTCTTGATTTTTCCAATCGATAGCGGAGCTAGAAAGGATCTCAACCAAGCTCATAGGGACATCCGTTCTTAGACTTTTTGGAGAGATATTTCCCAAAACAGCTATGTATGATCCACTCACTTCCGGTTGAACAACGACGTAGGAACCTTTAGGGACCTCCATCATTAAATTATTTAACAATTCTTCAGAATTTATCGTTTTTATCTTTTCATTGTTTTGGTAGATTGTGATTGTACCAGTATCTACGGGAGAGAATCCCTTTACCGACGCGAAGACATCAATTAACCTTACATTTTTTTGTTGAATAACTTGTGTTTCTCCTGCCTTGTAGACGATAACTTGGTCTGGAGCAATTTTTGAAATCTCTACAAAGACCTTGCCTTCGAGTGGAATATTTTTTAAACTGTCAAATTCATTCGCTGTTAAAGTTCCCGTTTTTTCATCGATTTGATATCTAACTTGGTAGGATTCATTCAAATTAAACGGTAGTAGTAACTCGTACAAACTTTCTCCTTGATTGTAGGCTCTAACATTCGAGAATTCTCCGAATATATACGCTATTCTTAATTCTGTGTCAGCTATTATCGTTGAGCCAGAGCTTAATAAAACATCTTTCAACGCCGTTAAGTTATTCGGATCAACGGTTAAACTTTTTGTACTTCCAGAATTTTCCACGATAACCAAGTTACCCGAAAAATTGTTACTGAAACCACCTGCTAATCCAACTACCTTATCCATGCTTATTTTTTCATCGGGTAAAAATTCAACCTTTCCCGTTCTGTTGAATGCCCCACTTAGATAAACATAGTTTCTTTTAAGTGTAATTTGAACAAAATCACCTTTTTTTAGATCAAAACTTGTATCGACGGATTGGTTGTTTACTTGAACTTCTTCCACATTTTCTTCACTTATACTAACTTTAGTTAAGAGTGTTCTGATGTTCATTCTTTCTTGTTTTTCAAAATCGACTCTTCTTGAAATTTCTTGTGAACTTACGTAGACATAATTTTCAAATTTATTTATTATTACCGTATCGCCAGGTTGAAGTGAAAAATCTTCATCGTTGGTTATTTTCTGTAAAGATAAAGTTGTTGTGTTTCCTTCTCTAACAACCGCTACAGAGTCTTCCACTTTGTTTAGACTAACGTTAAGTAATGTTATTACAGATTTTATTCCCATACCTTCAAAGTATTCTAAAGAAGCTGATCCAAAATCAGAAAATACAAGAACATTATTCGTATAGTTGTAAGGAATTATGACTGTGTCACCTGGTTGTAAGGAATAATCTTCTTTTTTTACTATTTCATCAAATGGGACTTCTTGAATTTCTGCTTCTCGAACAATCATTATTTTAGTAGGCATCTTATTAGTAGGAATATTCATGGAAGAGATGACTGTTTTCAACGTCAAACCTTCATAGTAATCTAACGATGAGGTACCGAAATCCGAAAAAACAGTGACTTTGTTTGTATAATCGTATGGGAAGAGGACAAAGTAATTTTCATATATGTAAGGATCTTCACCAGCTTCTCCACTTTTGATCCATTCAATATTAACTTTTTGTTCCTTTCCATCGGGAGATTTGATCAACGCGTACGAGGATTTAGTAATATCTTTTATACCACCAGCTAAGCCAATTAGATCAGAAAGTTTAATCTTTTCGTTTCTTATGTCAATAACGCCGTTTATGTTGGTGTTTCCTAAAACGGTTACCGAAAATGGGGCGTACTGGGTGATCCCAACCGTAACTTTATTAGTTTTTATATAACTTTCCATTTTAGTCGATATTTCATTTTCAATTTCTCCTAAAGTTCTACCTTCTGCTTTTATTCTGCCAATAGGAGGTACTGTGATCTCTCCTTCTGGTCCAACTATTGCATTGGTTATGGAATATTCTGGATATCCCAGGACCCAAATTCCTAAGGTGTCACCTGTCCTTACGTTATATGAGAAAGTTATAATTGGTAAAACCAAAAGAAATAAAAGAACGGCAATAAAATGACCTTTTTTCATTTTTTATCCTCCCCACTAAAATTTTTTGTTATATCATTTTTTCTATTAGTTCTAATTCTTGAGAATTGTAACCTGACATTTTTAAATGGCTTACTATCTTTTTTGCAACTTCGTTGTTTCCGCTTTTCAACGCAGCTTTTGATTTTATGATCAAAAAGTTTATTTTGTTTTGTCCATCTTGAGGTTCTTTTAAAGATAATATATCTTCATACTTTTCTATTTCGTATAATGAATGTGCAAGATAAAGTTTTGTTTCATCTAAGTCTATGCCTTTTTCTAAAGCAATTTCTAAAAATGTACTAGCTTTTTCGTAATCCTCACTTAGCATATAACAAACACCAATGTTATGATAGAACATAGGATCGTCAGGAAGTAGAGATATCGCTTTTTTGTAATAGGAAGCCGCATTTAGATAATTTCCTTTTTCTAACATAGTGTTTGCCTTTTGGTTGTAATAATATGCCAGTTCTTTATTCATTTATATCCCCTTCAGTATAGTAAAAAAGAGTATCGACTAAAGTTTTATCTTCTAATAACAGAGAGACACCAGCTGGATTTATCCCACTGATTATTGGAGGAAATAAGTTGTATTCTAAATAATCAATAGGTTTATATGAAACTTTCAAATAACCTTTCAGGTATTCTTCTTGGTTTTGATCTATAATACCCCCTCTGCTCATGAAGGCGAGGTTTTCTAAGTTTGTGTTCACTTCTTCTCCATTAGTATTAGTCAGATGAAACAATGAACTACTTGAAAGGATAAAAGGTATGGTCTTTTCAGGCGTTAGTTCTATGTTGATTTCGCCATGGGTTAATATCTTCGAATCGGTGTTAATTTGTGGCACATGAACTTGGAAGAGATCATTAATTTCATATTCATAAGTATCTGATATCGAATAAGTACGGTGATGATCAAAGGGCACTCTTCCTCCTGAATCCATGACATATATATTTTTGGTTAAAAAATCCATTTTTTCTCCTGAGATATCGTTGATATTAATTTTTAGGGTCACCGTTCTATCGTTTTTGCTATACTTCAAACCGTATAAATTTAAAATATACAGGTTACTTTCAGTATGTGAATCTATTCTTTCCAAGTAAACCTTGTTACTTTCTAAATCCGAAAGGATAAGCACACCATTTTCAATTTTTATTTTTCCCCTGAATTGACTAATAATTTCATTGGTTAAATCATCATCGATTGGTTTGAGTTCTCCATCTTCTAAAATTTCTATACCATCTTCAACAGAAGAAACTAAGATTTTATTCCACGGAAGAACTTCAAGAGAAATATAAGTTTTAAACGGTAATTGCATGGTGTTCACCACTTCATTTTTTAATATATTGAAATTAAAAACTGATGAACTTGCGTAATCAATAAGGTATAAATTATTGTGCCATAAGGCTCCGTCGAGAAATAATATTGAATGATCAAATTTTTTTCGTTGAAGTATTTCACCGTTGTAACCTATGATTTTTATTTCATTGTTGTATGGATCGTATCCGACTAACCTTCCAGCGTTATCGATATCGTAAATAACAAATGGAAAACCTTCTGTCAAAACTTCCATTTGGTTTTCTATTTCGCTTGTTAATACCGTACTTTCAATCGTTGATTCGGTTTTAATTTCTTTTCTAACGATTGGGGAATAACTTTCAAAGTAGTAGATCCCTTGATCTGTGCCTAGGTAAACTCTGTTTAGGTTTTCGTCAGCATTGATAGAATAATAATTTTTGTCTTCGTCCAATCTTATCCATGCTTCTTCGTAGTTGCTTGTTTTAAATATTAAGTGGTTTTGAGAGTCTAAGACGTACAAATTAGAATTGATGATCTCACAGTCTACTGGATTATAAAATCTTTCAAAAGAATCCTTTACTCCTGCTGTTTGGCTGATTTCGAGAAATACAGGTGTAGCATAGTTGGAAAGTGAAAAATTTTTGATGCTGTTTATAAAGTTCAACAATGTATTAGTCTCTTCATTCACGGTAGAGAATAATAAAGAATTTTCCAAGTCCTGAATAGCTTTGTCTATCATTCCTAATTGTAAATCCAATTTTGCTGCATAGTACCAGAGTTTGGGTATATCTGTTATGTATATTTCTCCGCTCATTGCCTGATTCAACTTAACACGTGCCTCGTATTTTTCCCCTTTAAATAACAACTGAAGACTTTCTGAAAAAAGTTCTCTAGATTTTAATTCACTTTCTGACAGCTCCTGAGAAAATACCCAAAAGTTCATTAGTAAAAGATAAATAAAAAGGAAGATAAGTGCTTTTTTCATTTAACCTTTACGTTCCTTTGCTAAGATTTTTATAATGTCTGTTTTATTTTCAGAATTTGATAGTAACCTTTTGATATTCGATCTGTGTTTAAACAAACTTAGTAAAAACAAAATTGTGTAGGTAACGCCCATTTTTAAATCCCAAAAATAACCTAAGATTGCGGTTATAAGTAAACCTAAAAGGGATGATAAAGAAACATATTTTGTGGTTAATTCCACGGGTAACCAAACTAACAGAAATATTACACCTAACATTGGACTCAAAGCAAAGTAACCACCTAATGTAGATGCGACTCCTTTTCCACCCTTAAATTTTAAAAATATTGGATAGTCGTGACCTAAAACAAGGGTAATCAAAGATAAATAAGTAATCCAGGAATCAACGCCAAAAATAAGTCTTATTATTAAAATTGGAATGAATGCTTTCAAAATGTCAAGAAGTATTGAAAGGGAACCCCATTTCGGCCCCAAAGTCCTTAAAACATTGGTTCCTCCAACATTTCCGCTTCCAGTTTTTCTTATGTCTATTCCTTTGCTCCATGGAATCAAGAAGCTGAAAGGAATAGCTCCACATAGATAACTGATGATCAAAGCAACAATGGACATATAATTTCCTCCCTGAAATAGGATTGGTAATGTTTTAAAATTTTAAAAACGAATTTTAAAGTATTTTATGTTTGACCTTAGTCTTTTCTTGACTTTTTCTTGCTTCAAATTTTAAAAAGATAGGTGAACCAATGAAAGGATCAATGTAATGTCTTATCATGTTTCTCAAACCTTGTTGATAATATTTTGGTATATCGTATGGTAAATTCGAATAGAATACGAAAACAGGAGGTTTGTTGCCTACCTGTGTAGCATAGTAAAATTTGATTCTTTTTCCTTTTTTAACTGGTGGTGGAGTAACCAATGTGTATTTTTCTAAGGCTGCATTCAACGCACTTGTGGGGATTTTTTTGTTTCTAGATTTTTCTACTTCTTCTATAGCTGTTATCAACTCCTGTATTCCCCATCTTCGTGGTACGGATGTGAATACTAATGGGCTATAATTTACAAAATAGAGTTCTTTTTCAAAATATTTAAAAAATTCTTCTTTTCTTTTTTGGTTATTCTTAACTAGATCCCACTTGTTAAAGGCAATAATGGTTCCCTTTCCCCTTTTTTCTGCGACACCTATGATGCTTTTGTCTTGATGGGTTATGCCCTCTGTGGAATCAACTACTAATATAACTACATCTGATTTTTCAACGGCTTTGATCGTCCTAGATATAGAAAACATTTCGATACTTCCATAATGAATGGTACTTTTTTTTCTCATTCCAGCGGTATCTATGAATCTAAAGGACTTATCACCTATCTTAACTAAATGATCAATGGCGTCTCGGGTGGTTCCAGGTATTTCAGAAACAATGGCTCTTTCTGAACCAACTATGCTGTTAAAAAGAGAAGATTTTCCAACATTAGGTCGCCCGATAATGGATACTTTTATTTCTTTGTTTTCACTTTCGTTATCAACAGATTCTTCCGAATCAAAACCAGAAGTTTTTAATGAGTTTACGATAGCATCCATTAAAGAAGGGATGTTTCTATTATGTTCGGCGGAAACAGGGATCCCTTCTCCAAAGCCCAGAGAGTAAATCTCCGGTTTTGTCTCCCACTCGTATTTTTCAAAATTCTCTGCTTTGTTAACAACTAAGATAACCTTTGAATTGGATTTTCTTAAGTAGTCAGCTATGTGATAGTCTTCTGATGTAAGTCCATTCTTTCCATCGATTACAAATATCACCAAAGATACGTCTTTTAAACTATCAAAAATTATTTTTTTCTGTCTTTCTTCTATATTGTCTTCTGGTTGTTCGAATATACCACACGTATCGACTAAGGTAAAAGATATGTCATCCCATTGGATTGTGGAGAATATATTATCCCTCGTTACACCGGGCATATCATGAACTATTGATTTTCTTTCACCTATCATTCTGTTGAATAATGTTGATTTTCCCACATTGGGTTTTCCAATTATGAGAACCGTCGGTTTTTCCAAGCTATTCCACCTCTTGTTTTTCGTTGAATCATTTAATCTTCATTCATTTCATTAATTATTTTTATAGCTTCTTCTTTTTCTCTTTCCTCTTGTAAATGTGATACACTTATAATCATGTTTCCCCTTTTAAATTCATTTTCAAGACCAATCTCTAAAACTTTTGCTTCTATTTGATCACCGATACTATATGATTCCTCAAGACTTTTTGAATTTGTGGAAGCCTTGCTTGCAGGTAGATAAGCCTCTACTTCGTAATCATCGATGAGAACTATTGCTCCTTTATCTAAAAAACGAATTATTTTTCCTTTAACAGTATCACCTGGTTTTATCTCCTGTGAAGCCTTTTTCCAAGGGTTTTCTTTCGTTTCTCTAACTGATAGTCTCATCCTTTTGTTATCCTTGTCTATTTTTATTATTTTCACTTTAATCTTTTGTTTTTCTTGAAGAACTGTAGAAATATCATCCACAAAGTCCCATGAAATTTCTGAGACGTGCAAAAAGCCAGAGACCCCCTCATCTATTTTTATGATCGCTCCGTTATTTAGAACCTTTTCTACGGTTCCTGTAACAATGTTCCCTTCGTTGTATTTTTCTTCTATGGTTTCCCATGGATTTCCTATAACTTGCTTATAACTTAGATTAATCTTTTTATTTTCTTTGTCTATATTCAATATTTTAACTTGAACATTGTCTCCAACATTTACTACGTCGCTTATCCTACCTTTCCTGCCCCAAAATACTTCAGTTTCATGAACCAAACCTTCTAAACCTTCGTCTATCTTGACAGTAAAACCAAAAGGTAATATGTTGGTCACAGTACCTTGAGCAATACTTCCTATAGGATACTTTTCATCCACTGACTTCCAAGGATCTTCTTTCAAACGTTTAAGGGATAGTGAAATTCTCTTCTTCTCCCTGTCCAATCTTATTATCAGCGCTTTAACTTTTTGACCCACTTTTAGATGATCTTTTATAGAAATCTTCTCGTCCCAGCTAACCTCTCTTGCCGGTATGAGACCATTCAAATGATCGGCCAATCTTACAAAGGCACCAAAATTTTTTATATCCTCTACCACGCCGTCAATTACCATTCCCTCTTCGTATTCATTGAAAATTTGATTAATTTTTTCTTCTGCGTAATCTTTTATCGATACGACTATGTTTCTTCCATTTTTAGAAATAACTTTAGCCATTTTTTCTCCTTCAGGTAAATCGTCTTTAGGGCTTAATAAAGATAATGAACCAGGAAGAAATGCACCGATAAGTCCTTCAATCAATACACTGTAGCCTTTCCTTAGCCTGTTTTTAAAGATAATTGGATAATTTTCTCCTTCTTTTATTTTATTCATGGTTTCATTCCAAACAGCCCTTCTTTCAGAAGCAAAGTTTAAACCTTCAGCATCATTTGTTTTAGTTATTTCTACCACTATCTTTTGACCTACTTGATATTCTTGTAATGGTTTTATGAGTTCTTCTTGACTTACAAATACGTCGCCTGTTGCACCTTCTAAAGCAACCCATATACCATCACTATTTATTTCAAACACCTTTCCTTCTATTATTTTTCCTTTTTTTACTTCGTTTATCTCTTGTTCGTTCAAAAGTTTTTCAAAAGTTTTTTCCTCCATCATGAGAGATCCTCCTTCTTTTGGCTTAGATACTCCAACACTTTGTTTAATTCTGATGTTGGTGTGGATGAACCAGTAACTATTCCTATTTTGTCTTGTGGAGAGATAACTATTTCTTTCAGTTCTTCAAGAGATTCGATATGGTATGTCCTTTCGCAATATTTTTTTGAAATACGGTATAATTTTTGAGTATTGGAACTGTTTTTTCCGCCTATAACTAACATCAAAGTGCTTTTTTTAGAAAGTTCGAGTGTTTCCTTTTCCCTTAAGACAGTTTCAGAACAAATAGTATCTCTTATCAACACCTCCGTAAAAGAATTAATAGTAAGTATACTGACTATAAAATTTTTGTATTCTTCATTGCTCATGGTTGTTTGTGATACGATCAATATCTTTCTTTGAGGTATTTTCACTGGAGAGAGTGTTATTAATAATTTACCCTCATCTACGTTTCCTTTTAGCCCTAGTATCTCTGGATGATCAGGTTTTCCATACACGACAACAAAGAATCCTTCTTTTTGTTTGTTCCAAACGTATTTTACTAAATTTGTAACTATTGGGCAAGTCATGTCAATAACTTTAGAGAATCTTTCTACTAAAAGTTCTTTCTCAGCCTTTGAAATACCATGGGCTCTAATGATTACCGTTTCGTTTATGGAATCTTCGGGTATATCATCTAATCCTTTTATAGTTATTGCCCCTGCTCTGTTTAACTCTTCTATTACCTTTTTATTGTGTACCAACTCACCGTAAATATAAATTTTATTTTTGTCATCAATGGAGTTTTTAACTTCATTGTACGCTTGTTGAACACCTGAGCAAAAACCGGTTCTTTTCGCTACATTAATCTCCATAAATCCCACTCTCTTCGACAATTTTTAGTACTTTTTGCAGGACTTCCTCTATGGATAGATTAGTAGTATCTATAATTATTGCATCTCGTGCTGGCTTTAATGGAGCTATAGAACGGTTTGAATCATTGTAATCCCTATTTTTTATTTCTTCCAATATTTCAGTAAAAGAAATATTTGGTTTTTTCCCCTTTTCTTCACCCCATCTTCTTTTAGCTCTTTCTTCTATAGATGCTGTTAGGTATATTTTTAAATCACTTTCTGGCAGAACTACGGTTCCTATATCTCTTCCATCAACCACTATACTGCCCTTTTCGGCAATCTTTTTTATTATTTCATTAACTTTTTCTCTAATAATATTATTACGAGAATAGAGAGAAGCTAAATCGCCGATTTTTGAGTCTTTAATGATGGTAGTAACATCTTTTTCTCCTAAAAAATAATGGTTGTTTTTTATTTCAATGTTAAGTTTTTCTAAAATATTTTCTATATTTTTTGAATCTTGTGGGTCCACCTTTTGTTCATTTAGGTAATAACCAATGATTCTATACAAAGCTCCACTATTTAGATAATTTATCTTTAGTATATTAGCTAATTTTTCTGCGATCGTAGATTTTCCTGATCCTGCCGGGCCATCTATAGCAATTTTTATTTTTTTAGCTTCTTGAGTCATTTTGCATCTCACTCTTGTTTGTTTTTTTCAAAGCGAGTTGTAATTCTTCCAGTTGTTTTTCGCTGACTTCTGACGGGGCACCGGTCATAGGATCAGTTCCAGAAGCTGTTTTTGGGAATGCAATTACCTCTTTTATCGATTCTTCTCCTACAAGTATGCTCACCAATCTATCCATTCCAATCGCTATACCACCGTGAGGAGGAGCACCATACTTAAAAGCCTCTAACAAGAAACCAAATTTCTCTTGTGCCTCTTCCTTGCTCAAGCCTAAAATATCAAAAACCTTTTCTTGTACATCTTTTTTGTGTATTCTTATGCTGCCACTTGCGATCTCATAACCATTTATAACAAGATCATAAGATTGAGATTTGATTTTTAAAGGGTCTTTATTCTTGTATTTAGCTAAATCATCTAAATTGGGCATAGTAAAGGGGTGATGCTCTGCTACGATTCTTTGCTCTTCCTCATTCCAAGAAAACATTGGAAAATCAGTAACCCAAATTATACTGAACCCAGATTTTTTTTCGAACTCTTCTTTGATCATTTTTATCCTCAATTGTCCTAAAATCTGGTCTATTTTGTTTTTTTCTTCGAGAATAGCAAATAAAATGTCGCCTTCTCTCATTATACCATGTTCTACTAAGATATTAATCTCTTTAGCTGCAGCTTTTTTTATATTTGATCTTATTTCCTTGTCAAAAGCGATCCAAATCAAACCAGAGCTTCCTTGTTCTTTTGCGAACTCTGTGAGGTTATCAAATTTTTTTCTGGAAAAATTGTCAACCTTTTCAGGGACAACAAAACCTTTTAATATAAGACCTTTATCTATCCCATTTTTTATAAAATTAGTCTCTGTATTTTGAAAATATGCTGTTAGGTCGATAAATTCCATACCATACCGTATATCAGGTTTATCTGAACCATATTTTTGTATCACTTCATCATAAGTGTATTTTGGAAAGGGGATCTCTAATCCTTTGTAATTTATAGACTTTTCGAATATTTCTTTAATTAATTTTTCAGTTAATGCAAATATATCCTCTTTTTCAACAAAAGATTGCTCTATATCAATCTGTGTGAATTCGGGTTGTCTATCAGCTCTAAAATCTTCATCTCTAAAACAGCGAGCTATTTGAAAATATTTATCAAAACCTGATACCATCAGTAGTTGTTTGAAAAGTTGTGGAGATTGAGGCAAGGCGTAAAAATTGCCTGGTCTTAATCTAGAAGGAACCAAAAAATCTCTTGCACCTTCTGGTGTAGATTTCGTTAAGTAAGGGGTATCAATTTCTAAGAACCCTTCAGCGCTTAGCATATCTCTTGTGCTTTTCATAACCTTGTGCCTAACTATTATGTTCTTTTGCATTCGTTCTTTTCTCAAGTCCAAATATCTATATTTTAACCTCAAATTTTCTGAAATATCTTCTTCTATGTTGACGTATATGGGTGGAGTTTCTGATTCAGAAAGGATTTCTAAATTTGTTGCAAGTATTTCAATATTCCCAGTAAACATATTTGGGTTTCTGTCTTTTTCAGGACGTGCCCTAACTTTCCCTTGGATAGAAACAACGTATTCATTTTTTAATTTCAAAGCTTTTTGATAAAGAGCATTGTTATAACTTGAATCAAAAACCGCTTGAGTTTTACCGTATCTATCTCTTATTAAAACAAAAATAATTCCTCCTAAATCACGAATTCTATCTATCCAGCCGTTTAAAATAACGATCTTATCTATATCGATTTCGTTTAATTCTCCACAAGTGTGAGTTCTTTTTTGGAACAAAAATAACACCTCCAATATTTTTTCATATTATTTTACCACTTTTTGTGGTAAAATAAAATCGATAAAAGCAAAAAAATTTAAATTACTAAAATTCAGGAGGTGTGTGTAGTGAAAAAGATAGGTATTTTGTTTCTATTTTTAGTTTTGGCTTTGGGAGTATTTTCGCAGTCCTTTAAAGATGTTCCTATTAATCACTGGGCATATGACGCAGTTGAGAGGCTTTCTCGTATTGGCATAATTGAAGGATACCCGGATGGTACTTTCAAAGGATTAGAAAACATGAACAGATATCAATTGACGGTCGCCTTGTCCAGAACGATTGACTACATGGAAAAAAGCATGGTCGCTCCTTTGGCTCAAAGTTTAGCAAATCTGGAAAGAACCGTAAGGAGTTTATCTGTACCACAAGGTGTTTCATCATCAGAATTACAACAACTTCAAACAAGATTAGATGCTGCTACAAGTGATCTTTCTAATCTCAAGGGTACCGTTTCGAGGCTAGATAATTCTGTGAAAGAACTCCAGAATTCTTACGAGTTACTTGGTTATGCCACCACAAAGATAGATGAATTAGAAAAAAAGGTCAGCGCTATATCAGTGTCTGCGGTAAGCAAAACAGATATTACAAACTTAAATAACAGAGTTACCAGTTTGGAAAACACCGTTAAAAGTCTGGATAGTAATTATCAAAATCTCTCACAAACGTTTTCTAATTTCAATCAAGAAATAATGTCCTTAAAAAACTCAGATGCTAGTTTACAAAATGCTATTTCTAAAGTCAACCAAGATATGGAGAAATTGAACGCTTTAACGGCTAACTTGAATTCGAAGATAGATTCTAAAGTTGATAAAACTGAGTTTACTTCGTTAAAGAACACTACCGACGAATTAAGTGTTCGATTAAATAGTAATACTCAGTCTATTACTGAATTAACACAAAATTTGCAAAGTGTTCAAACTAATGTCGACCAATTATCTCAAGAGGTCAGTGATGTAAGACAAGTAGCTGAAGGTGCTGGAGGAGGATTGAACTTCTTAGATATTATTATCTCGATAGTAATTTCTACGGGAATAACTTTTGCTATGATGAACTTTTTATAAAAAATATCGCTGGTTTTTTCGACCAGCGATATTTTTATTTAATATTTCTTTTTAAGACTATAATTTCTAATTTATCCGAAGCATCTTCAGCTCTATCAGCAATATCTCCAATTTGTAAAAAAAGATCTTTTAACTGCAATTTTTCGGATAATTCAAGATTATCTATTTCAAACAATCTTCTTATTAAATCTTTCTCTAAGACATCTTCTTCATGTTCGTGTAATTCAACTTTTTGAATATATTCACTACTTTTTTCTATATTCTCGAATACGTTTTCTATAGACTTTTTCAAAGACTTATAAGTTTTTTTTACCAATCCACTTTGTTTTAAAAAATCTTCTCTAAAATCCTCGGGTATTTTTGGTTTTTGAAAAACTAAGATTTCTGAAACAGTTTGTGTTTTATTCATGACCTTATCAACGGCTTCTATTAATTCTAAAAGCTCTCCCCTAAAATTAGGCAAAAAAGCTCCTTGGTACATTTCACTTTCGGTTTTTCTTCTTAATGTGTCAGCTTCGCTTTCTATATTTGATATTTGTTTTGATAATTCTACAGATTTTTCCATATCGTTCGTTACATATAATTCTATTAATTCTGTAAGTGAGTTTACTCCTTCTTCAACCTTTTCAAGATGTTTAGAAAAAAGTTTTATAACTTTTTCTTCCTTTTTTCCAAAAAAAAGTTTCATGGCGTACCTCCTCGTATAGCTTCACAATTTACAGTTTTAAGAAACTCTCAAAACCTACTTTAATAAACCTTCTCCCTACTACCCATACGAGAATTTAATGGTTGTTTTCTTCTTTTAGTACTTTTGCGCATCTTGGACAAACACCAGGAAAATCAGGGTCTTTGTCTGTATTAGGATCTACTTTCCAACATCTTTCACATTTCATCCCTTCTGCTTTGGTGACTTTAATTTTTGCATATCTTCCTTCAAATCCATTATTGACATTACCAAATTCAAATTGAGACACAATAAATAGATCAGCTATCGCGTTATTATCGTATTGACATAGGATTTGCTTTAAGTTTTCATTGGTTGGCTGAACAATAATCTTAGCATCCAGAGAATTCCCCAACAATTTTTCTTTTCTTTTCTCTTCAAGAGCTTTTAAAACATCTTCTCTCAAACCAAAAATTTTATCCCACTTTTCTTCTAATTCTTCATTGAGAAAATCTTCTTTGTATTTGGGCCATAGTTCAGCGAAAATGGTTTCATGTTTATTTGTATAATTGAGATGATCGTAAACTTCTTCCGCTGTGAAAGGTAATATAGGTGAGATCATCTTATTTAAAGCTATCACGGTTTCATACAATACAGTTTGAGCCGATCTTCTGAGTTTAGATTTTTTCCCTTCAACGTATATTCTATCTTTTATTATATCCAAGTAAGTAGAACTCATTTCTATAGTGCAAAAGTTGTTTATAAGATAATGTACCTTGTAAAATTCATAGTTATCATAGGCTTTGGTGACATTTTTTATCAAACTATGTAACTTCATCATCGCCCATTGGTCTATTTCTAGCATCTCTTCATAATCCACATAATCTTCGTCTGGGTTAAAATCGTTTATATTGCCTAGCAAAAATCTTATAGTATTTCTAAGTTTACGGTAAGTTTCAACCTGTTGTTCCAAAATATTGTAAGATATTTTTATATCCATTCTGTAATCGGCCGATGCAACCCATAATCTTAAAATGTCCGCTCCATATTTGTTTATAATGTCTTTTGGGTTGACTACATTTCCCAAGGATTTAGACATTTTCTTTCCTTCTTCGTCTTTTATAAAACCATGAGTCAAAACGGATTCATAAGGTGCTATCCCATATTTTGCAACAGATAAGAATATAGAACTTTGAAACCACCCTCGATGTTGATCACTTCCTTCGAGATACAAGTCTACAGGGAATTTTTTTAATTCTTCACGTGAATTTGCAACCGCTTCAAATGAGGATCCGGAATCGATCCAAACGTCTAAAATATCCTCTTCCTTTTTGAAGGTGGAACCACCACATTTAGGGCATTTATAATCATTCGGTAAAAGTTCTTTGGTTTCTTTCTCGAACCACGCATTACTCCCTTCTTTTTTTATAATTTCTATAACATGGTCTAAAATTTGAGTGTCTAAAATTGAATCTCCACAATCCTCACATTTAATAGCTGGTATGGGGATCCCCCATGCACGCTGTCTCGAAATTACCCAGTCAGGTCTCTCTCTCACCATTGAGGATATTCTGTTTTCTCCCCACTTTGGTATCCAATTTACTTTTTTTATCTCTTCCAATACCTTTTCGCGGTAGTTGTTCTTTTCAAGGTCTATAAACCATTGAGGAGTGGCTCTAAAGATAACCGGATTTTTACAACGCCAACAATGTGGATAGGAGTGAGTTATCTTTGCTGAATGAACAAGAAATCCGTTATCTTTTAGATCTTTTATAATTTCTTTGTTTGCTTCCCAAATTTTCAATCCTTTATATTTTCCAGCTTCTTCGGTAAAATATCCCTGACTATCTACTGGAGAGATTACCTGAAGATTGTACTTTGTACCCGTCATATAATCCTCCATACCGTGTCCTGGTGCAGTGTGAACACATCCAGTTCCTTCTTCCAAAGTAACGTAAACTGCAAGTACTAGAAGGCTGTCTCTCTCTATAAAAGGATGTCTAGCTTTTTTCCCATCTAACGTGGATCCTTTAAATGTATCGATTATTTTATAATCATCTATTCTGGCTTCTTCCATGGTTTTATCAACCAATTCTTTAGCCATTATCCAATATTCGTTACCAACTTCAACTTTTGCGTAATCAAAATTAGGGTGAACAGCAATTGCTACGTTTGCGGGTAAAGTCCATGGTGTTGTTGTCCATATGATCATGTATGTATTATCTTTACCAACAAGAGGAAACTTTACATAAATTGAATCCGAGGTATGATCGTGGTATTCAACTTCCGCTTCTGCTAGAGCTGTTTGACATTCTGTACACCAATATATAGGTTTTGTGCCTTTATAGATGTTACCTGCATCGACTATAGAACGAAGGATTTCTAAGACCTTGGCTTCATATTCGGGATTCAGAGTTAAATAGGGTTTTTCCCAAAAACCTATTATTCCTAACCGTTTAAAGCTTTCCCGTTGAATATCTACGAACTTCATGGCATAATCTTCGCATAATTTTCTTATTTCTAACTTACTCAACTTACTTGCCTTGTCTCCAAGTTTAGTAGCTACATTATGTTCTATTGGAAGACCATGTGTATCCCATCCAGGAATATAGGGTGCATCAAAACCTCTCAATGTTTTGTATTTTAAGACTATATCTTTTAAAACCTTATTAAGAGCGGTTCCCATATGAATGTCTCCATTGGCATACGGGGGACCATCATGTAAAACGAACTTTTTTCCCCCCATTCTTTTGTTCCTGAGATAGTAAGCAATATTTAAATTATCCCATTTTTGAAGAATCTGAGGCTCTTTTTCTTTCAGATT
This sequence comes from Petrotoga sibirica DSM 13575, assembly GCF_002924625.1. Taxonomy (GTDB): domain Bacteria; phylum Thermotogota; class Thermotogae; order Petrotogales; family Petrotogaceae; genus Petrotoga; species Petrotoga sibirica. The sequence continues at coordinate 43,112 of NZ_JAHC01000032.1, forward strand.
TGCTTTCATCTTGAATGATGTTTTGGGTAGATTGATTGTATCTTTGTAATCCAAAATGTGCACCTCCGATAAAATATTATTGAATTTTTAGAAGATTTTCGATAGTATCTTTTATTTCTGTTAAATCCATTGATTTTACTACGTAAGCATCTGCTGCCCAAGATGCCATCTCACTTTTATAATGTGAATAAGCTGTGAGAAATATTATTTTTTTGTTTGGGTACCTTTTTCTGATTTCACTTGCAAGTTCTAAACCATTTACATCTGGCATTTCAATATCGGTACATATGATATCTATATCTTTATCGCTTTCCAAAGTTTCTAGTGCATCTTTTGCATTGCTTACTGCAGTAACTTCATAACCAGCTTCTTCCAATTCTTCTTTTGTTAAAGTTCTTATGTTCTCTTCATCATCTACTATTAGTACTTTAGACAAATTAACCCCTCCTAAAAAGTTTTATCTATGCTATCTCTATCTCAAGAAACTCTAAAATCTGTTTTAGCGTCCCTTCGCCCAAACGTTAAGGGGTAAATCCTTAAGATCCCCAAGTTCAACGTCAGAATCATTTAAAGACCTACTTTGCATAATCCAGCAAACCATAAAGACTAAATTATATAATATTTAGTCGTTACTTGTTGGAATTTCAAATTTGAAAGAAGTGCCAGTGTTGTCAGATTTTACCAAATAAATTTTACCTTTGTGTTCTTCTTCTATTATTTTTTTACAAATAGCTAAACCTAATCCTGTACCGTTACTTTTTGTTGTAAGGAAAGGAGTGAATAATTTTTCCTTAATCTCGAGAGGGATGGGTGGCCCATCATTGGTTATTTCAAAAAAAACTTTATTTTCATCAGTATACCCTACTTTTATATCAATTTTTCCATTGTTATTAACATTTTCTAAAGCGTTTTTTATTAAATTCATTAATACTTGTTTTATTTTATCTTTATCGACTTTTATTAAAACCTCTTTTTTTAACCAATCTGTGTTCACCATAACGCGTTTTTGTTGAATGAAATCTTCATACATCAACATTATTCCACGTAGAATTTCGATGAAATTGACTTCTTCAATCTGATTAATTTTACCTCCCCTAGAGTATTCTAAGATTTCATTTACTATATGTTCGAGCCTGGAAAGTTCTTCTTTAATAATTTGAGTGTACTTTTGAATATCATCCATTTTGTTCATTTTGGCTATTCTGTTTAAAAATCCACCGATAACCGTAATAGGATTTCTCACTTCATGAGCTATTCTGGCAGTCACTTCTCCCATTGCAGCAAGTCTTTCTCGCTTTTCCATTTCTTTTTGAAGGTTGTAAAGTTCAGTCACATCATCAAAAACAATTATAACACCTTCGATCACACCTAAATCTTCATTTCTCAAAGGGGATAACTGAATATCAAAAATTTTCTTCGTATTGGAAAGTTTTACTTCATAATTTTTTAATTTTATATTATTTCTGGTTTCATATATGACTTTAATTTTTTCGATTATTTCTTCCCCAATAATATCTTTTATATCTTGAATAGGTGACCCTATCATGGTTTCTCTTGGCCGGGAGAAAAAATTTTCTGCTTGTCTGTTCCATTCGTTTATTTTTCCACTTCTATCAACCACAACAATCGCAACAGCTAAATTTTGTAATATATTGTTTTTAAATCTCCTATAGTAATCCATCAAATCTTTCTGTTCTTCTAACCGCAGAGTTTTTTCTTTTAATTCTTGATAATTTTCTATCATTTCTAAAGCTAATCCCATATTATCTTTAAATAGTTTTACAATTTCAGTTTCTATATTGGTGATAGGCTTTTTGTTTATTTTGTTATCAACTATTACTACACCCTTAGTTTCAACCATTCCAGCAACTGGAAAAATGAGAAACTCATTTATTTTTACTATATCATAAATATCCTCCAAATCTTCCCATTTAATTTCCAACATTTGAGGAACGATATGTAACACCTGTTTTTTTTCAACAACTCTTTCTAATATAGGGTGCCCTTTATAGGCTAAAACTTTGTTTTGTAAACTAAGAATTAGTTTATTATTAGTGGGTATTTTTATGGCTTCCTCTTTCAGGTATTGAACAACATTTCCATATTTTAAAGCCCTAATGTTAGCTTCTTTCCAGATTTCGTTAGCATCTTCTTCTGTATCGGGACCAACCCATATTTTCGGAACAAGAAAACCCCTAACCTTGTCTTTTTCTAAATAAAGAGCTCTGTTAAATTTAAGACCTCTTCCAGAAGTTAATCCTAAGAGCATTATTTTTATTGCTGAATTTTTATCGTAAACGGACCTAACGGCTTGAGATATCTTATCCAATGCATTCAGCATATCTAAGTGTTCTTTTTGTTTTTCAATAAGTTGCTCATAATTCTCTTTCAATTCAGTCAACTTACTGACTTCATTTTGAAGCTTATTGTATAGGTTTATTCTGTGAATAGAAAAAGCTAATCTTTTGGCGGCATCTGAGAAAACGTGGAAGTCTGCTTCGTCAAAGTTTTTGTAAGTTCTAAATGAGTCTTTTTCTTCTCTGTTATAAACACTTAAAACACCATAAACTTCATTATTTTGTTCTATAACAGCATAAATAGAAGATTTGAGATCTAAATTAAAAGGGATAAAATAATTTTGAAAATTTTCTCGTCCAATAACCATAAAACTTCTTCTCTCTTTTATAGTTTTACCTTCAAGAGTATTTTCTAAAGAAATCTTTTGATTTATGATTAATTTCTCGTCTATTCCCAGCATGTATTTGATTTCAAGATTATCCCCTTGAAGTTCCCAGAAAACTATACTTTCTGCATGAAGTGAATCTTTTAAAAGGTTTAAAACATTTTCTATTATTACCTCTTTTTGTGTAACTTCTTCTATAACGTCGGTGAGTTCTTCCATCAAAATTACTTTGTCTTCCAAATCCTTAATTCTTAGTTTTTCTATAATCAAGTTAATCAATGCCACGTAATAATAAAATTGTTGGTCGAAAGTATCTTTATCGATTTTATTATCAAATAATCCAACTGCTCCAATTAGGGATTCTTCGGAAAATATTGGATACAAAAATAATATTTTTTTTTCGTTTCCATTTGAACTTCCGGGTAAAGTATCGTCTTTCAGATTTACAGGTACGACTTCATTTGAAAAAATCTTACTTTTCAACTCTTCGTTTCCGCGTATATATATTTTTACCTTCTCTAACTTATCAATTGTTGAAGCTAAAGCTTTAAAAACCTCTCTGCTTGATTGATAGATAAACATAATGTTGTCTTTCCCAGTTGTTTCTTTTAATTGGGAAGAGACTTCTTTAAAAGTTGATTTTAAAATATTTTGAGGGTCATCGTTATATATAATATTTAAAATATTGTTCATCATTCCGTCCACGCTCCGATGTTTTATCTTTTTCAATTTAATTATAACACTAAAATGCTAAAAAATGGGATAAAAATATATTGTGAATTCAATAATGGAATAATTGCCTAATGATAAGTGATCTATGTATTAGGCAATTTTATAAAAGAAATTGAATTAAAACATAAATTTAAAATTTTTTCTTGACATTTTACATTGAAAAGGATATAATGAAAATAGAATTAGCAAATAAAAGTAACGAGTGATAAAATACTTTATTACGTAAAGAACAAATTCCCTAGAAGGGATCTATGGATGGAGGTGGCATTATGAGATTCAATCCTAATGATTTCACCGAAAAATCTTTGAAAGCATTTCAAGAAGCCCAGAATGTTCTAGCTTATTCAGGTGGGAATATTCTTAAACCCGAGCATTTACTATTGGCAATTTTAAATGTTGACGATGAAAATGTGAAAAAAATTTTTGAAGGTGCAAATATTAATTCAGTAAAAATAAAACTCGAAGAAGCTTTATCTGAAGAAATGGGAGTCTATTACTCCATGTCTTATGGTGGACAACAAGGCATATATTTATCAACTAGTTTGGCAAACGCTTTACAAATAGCTAAATCCGAAGCCGTTAGTATGGGATTTAAAAAAATTCCTTTATTAGCTCTATTATTAGGAGTTTTGATGGAGGGTACATCTTACGCATCAAAATTATTGTCCGCTTATACTTCAGAGGCTTTAATTAGAAAACGTCTACAAGAAATGTTAGAAAACGGAGACGAAGAAATAGAATCAGGTGTGGGAGATCCTTTGAAAAAGTTTACTGTTGATTTAACTAAAGAGGCTAAAAAAGGAAAGCTTACACCCGTCATAGGAAGGGAAAAAGAGATAAACAGAATGATTGAAATATTATCTCGAAAGTCCAAGAATAATCCAGTTTTAGTAGGAGACGCTGGAGTTGGGAAAACCGCTGTAGTAGAAGGTTTGGCGCAGTTGATAGTGGAAGAAAATCCTTCTTCCTATCTAAAAAATAAGAAAATTTTACAATTAGACATGGCTGCTTTGCTGGCAGGTTCAAAATTTAGAGGTGAGTTTGAAGAGAGACTTAAATCAGTCATCGATACAGTAAAGGAAAAAAGCGATGAAATTATTTTATTTATCGATGAACTGCACAATATAATAGGTGCTGGAGTGGCTGAAGGAAATGCGATGGACGCCGCAAATATTTTAAAACCTGCTTTAGCTAGAGGAGAAATAAAGGTTATTGGAGCAACAACTTATGAAGAATATAAAAAGTACATTGAAAAAGACAAAGCCTTGGCGAGAAGGTTTCAACCAGTGTATGTGCAAGAACCTACCCCTGAGCAGGCTATTGAAATACTTAGAGGCATAAAAGAAACTTATGAAAAACATCATAAGGTTGAAATTTTGGATGAAGCTTTAATTGCAGCAGTAAAACTTTCCCATAGATATATTAACGACAGATTCTTGCCAGATAAAGCTATCGATCTAATAGATGAAGCTTGCGCAAGAGTAAAGTTGAGAAACTCGGCAAAACCTGAAAAAGTTAGAGAACTGGAAAAGAAAATGTCAAAACTAGAGGAAGAGATCAATAAGCTAACTTTAGAGGAAAAATATGAAGAGGCCTCCCAAAAAAAGGCGGAGTATTTTGACCTTCAAAAGGAATTAGAAAAAGCACAAAAAGCTGCAAAGCACGTACAAAGTGAAATAAGCGATGTAGTAGATGAAGATATAATAGCCTCTTTGGTACAAGAATGGACTGGAATCCCTGTTACACGAATGGTTGAAGATGAAAAGAAAAGACTTGCCAACCTTGAAAACGAAATACACAAAAGACTCGTTGACCAAGATGAAGCGGTTAAAACTGTTGCAGATCATATTAAAAAGGCTAGAGCAGGTTTGAAAGATCCTAAGAAGCCAGTTGGTTCTTTCTTGTTTCTTGGCCCAACCGGTGTTGGAAAAACCGAATTAGCCCGAACATTAGCTGAAATACTCTTTGGAACAGAAGACGCACTCGTGAGAATAGACATGAGCGAATATATGGAAAAATTCAATGTTTCTAGGTTAGTAGGTGCAGCACCAGGTTATGTTGGTTACGAACAAGGTGGACAACTAACAGAGATGATCAGAAGACGACCCTATTCTGTTGTATTATTCGATGAAGTTGAAAAAGCTCATCCCGATGTATTCAACATATTGTTACAGATCTTAGACGATGGTAGGTTAACCGATTCTCAAGGTAGAACCGTCAATTTCAGTAATACCATCATAATACTAACCTCTAACTTAGGTTCAGAGTTCTTAAATAAAACCAAGAAAAATGTTGGTTTTGTAGGAGATACAGAAGAAGAATCTTATAAAAATATGAAGAATGATATAATGGGCCAGGTAAAAATGGTATTTAAACCCGAGTTTATTAACAGGTTGGACGATATCATAGTATTCAAACCTTTGAGTATTTCTCAAATAAAGAGAATAGTCGATATAATGATTTCAAGATTAGAAGAAAGGTTGAAAGAAAAGCATATAAGTATTCAAATAACGGAAGCAGCGAAGGACGTTATAGCCAAAGAAGGATTCGATCCAGTTTATGGAGCTAGACCTTTGAGAAGAGTTATAGAAAGAAAAATAGAGTCTCCTTTGGCAACTATGATCATTGAAGATACTATTAAAGAAGGAGATACGGTTATAGTTGACTCAAAAGATGGTGAAAATTTAGAAATAAGAAAAGCTGGAGGAGAATTATTAAAAAAGCGGGATTAACATCCCGCATTTTTATTCTTCGAGTAGTTCAAAATCCTCTTTAGCAGCGCCACAAACTGGGCAAGTCCAATCATTGGGCAAATCTTCGAATGAGGTTCCTGATTTTATGTCGTTATCAGGATCACCTGCTTCTGGATCGTATATATATCCGCAAATCATACACCTGTATTTTTTCATTTTTTATCAGCTCCTATTTAGTATTTTCAAAAATCAACCTACAGAAACCTTTTTAGTGTTTTCCCAAAGGCCATGAATATTGCAATGAGAGAGGGCAATCAATGTTCCTGATTTAGTTAACTTAATTTTTGCTTTTACGTGAGGTTCCCCCACTACAGGACCGAAGATATATCTGCCTACATGTACAGTATTTGGATCATCATTGTGTTGTAAAAAGAGATCTATCCATTCAATATGGTGCTCTACAGTGTTTGGATGTTTAATCTCTTTGCCAATTTGTACATCTACTTCAAACTCTTCGTTAGGTTGGACTTTGTCTGGACAATCGATTGTAGGGACATGTTTTTCATTTTTGAAATCATTAATCTTAATAACATCACCTAACACAAAGAATCATCTCCTTTCTAAAAAATCAATTTAGAATTCTACAAATTTGCTTCTCGGGGCTCTGCAAACAGGACATTTTTCTGGTGCTTCTCCTTCTACAGTATATCCACAGACATCACATATGAAGATTTTATCGACTTCAACATCTTTACCCTGATCTGCAACCTTCTTTGCGTTTTTATACCACTCAGCGTGTATTTTTTCCGCTTCCAAGGCAAAATGAGTTGTCCTTATTGCCTCGTTTTCTTCTTGAAAGTTAGCTGCGTTGTTGTATACAGGATACATTTCTTCAACTTCAAATGTTTCACCATCTATACATTGTTGAAGGTTATCTTCTGTTGATCCAAGATAACCCAAGGCTCTGTAGTGGTTTCTCGCATGAACAAACTCTGCGTGAGCAATAGCTTTCCACATTCTTGCAAGGTTTTTAAACCCTTTTTCTTCCGCCTCAACAGAAAAAATCAAATACTTCATATGAGCTTTGGATTCACCACAAAATGCATCCTCCAAAAACTGCCTGGTCATTTGTCTTTCTACCAACGTTATCTACCCCCTTAATTAAAATTATTGCTATCTTTCGAAATTCTCAAATGTTTTAAATGCACGATCTAAAGTAAATTATAACATGAAAGTTTTAAAATAAGATGAAAAAATTACATAATTTTGAAATAAAAGATCAATTCTTATTAGATAGGCTTTCTTTAAGTGAAGAGATAAATCTTTCTACCTCTTAAATGTAGTATTTATAATGACTTTAGAAACTCTAAAACTAGATTTATCGCCCCTTCGCCCGGACGTTAAGGGGTAAACCCCTTAAGAACCCTATAATCAATTTCAAAGTCAAAATCATTTAAAGACCTACTTTGCATAATACAGCAAACTAGAACTATAAAAGTTCTTTATCTTTTTGTAGTTAAATTATGCCATATTTTTTCTAGTTATTTAATTATTAAAAATACGGGACAAGTAATTTGTATATTTGAGAAATGCACCAATCAACTAATTGATCGGTTAATAAGTTTGAGCAAAGCTTATTTATTGTACGAAACACCTTTGAACTCAATAAGATTGTGTTATAATACTTAAAAAGATTTAAAAAACACCTTTTTTTTCCAAAGGAGGTAATTAAGAATAATGGCTACGAATAATGTTGAAGACTTAGAGCAGAGAATAAAACTATTAGAAGAACAAAATAAAGAAAACAGAGAAACTTTGGATGATCTACTTTTTCAAAATTCCAAAATGAAAGAAAAATTAAATAAAATATGGCATAATTTGAAGATCATGTTTTGGTTATCTTTTGGTTTAGTTTCTTGTTTGATATTAATTTTTACCACAACACCACCCGTGGTAATCGGTTTATGGATCATCTTTGGAGTTATTTTGTTTACTGTATTAGTCTTTTATTTTTACTTTAAATTTGCTTTCAATAAATTTGAATAAGGAGTGATTTTTTTGACTAGAGAAGAAGCTCTTGAGTTACTAAAACAAAACTTAAAAACGGATAATTTGTACACTCATTCCCTTGCCGTGGGAGCCATTATGAAGGAGTTAGCAAAACATCTAAACAAAGATGAACAAAAATGGGAAATCACCGGTTTACTACACGATTTGGATTACGAAGAAACGAAAGATGATCCAGATAAACATGCGTTAAAAACTGTTGAAATGCTTGGAGACAAAGTTGATCAAGATGTAAAAGACGCTATATTGGCACATAATGAAAAAAAAGAGTTGGGACAAGATATTGAGGTTGCTCTATATGCTGCAGATCAACTTTCCGGGCTTATCTTTGCCGCTGTCTTAGTAAGGCCAAATAAAGATATAACTGAATTATCAGTTAAATCGTTGAAAAAGAAGTTCAAAGATAATGCTTTTGCAAGAGGAGCTGATAGAGAAAAAATAAAAGAAATAACTAGACTGAATATCGAATTAGACGATTTCTTCAAAATAGCCATTGATGGTATGGCTCGAATAAAAGATGAATTGAACTTAGTTTGATAAACACATTAATCGTTTTCATTATTTTTATTATTTACATCTTTCGATTCATTTTCAAGTTCGGTGATTCGTAGGTTCATAAATGTGAAGAATGAAATTGAAATAACACCAAAAGTGGCAAAAAGCCAGGTAACTAGAGAAAACCAAAAGAGTTTTGTAAACCAAAAAAAGAAAAATAAAAGTACTCCAACAGAAATGAAAAAATAATAAATAAGAAACCTAACGATTCGTTTTTTATTATCATTCATGTTTAAACCTCCTAATAAAAAGGGTGATGAAAAAGTGGAGTCTCTTTTAAGCATTCTACCTCAGCCTTTTTACAATAAAATAACAAAACTTTGGAATGAATTGGAAAAGAATTTTAATGTTAATTGGGTAAAAAATAATGTTCCCTTTCCCCATATAACTTGGAGTGTTGCTGAAGAGTATAAAGTTAACGATTTAAACAAGTTACTCAAAAAGGCAACCAAAGAATTGGATTCCTTAACCATAAAAACGGAAGGTGTAGCCTTATTTACCGGCAAAAAATTAACCTTGTACATCCCTGTAAAACCGACAAAGGAAATCTTAAACTTTCACGAATACCTTTGGAATTTGGTCAACGTAAATGAGTCAAAGTTAAACGAATATTATTCCCCAGATAATTGGTTTCCACATATAACTTTAGCTGTAGAAGATATTAATAAGGAAAACGTTGGACAAGTTACAAGCTATTTGTCTGATAAAAAGTTAAAGTTTCAAATAAAGTTGGAATCTCTTTCCCTTGTTCACAGAGAATTAGGGAAAAAGGTAGAAATTGACGAAACTTTTGGAATCCCGAAAAGGCGCAAAAGGAAAAAGTAAAATTATTTATTAATTCTGCCAGACTTCTCGATAATTACAATTACAAAAGCTCCAATTAAACCAAATATTAAAAAGCTAACAAAGTTATCTATTTTTGAAATGGGAGCCCTCAATCCTCCAACCATCAGTCCTATCAAAAAAAACATTGTAGCGAGGTAGAACTTATCTAATACCCATTTCAGTAGTTTGCTCATAGAACCCAATCCCAGCACAATACCTAAAACAAAGATTATCAGCACAGAGAAATCAAAATCATTAACTGCTTTTACTATGTATGAATACTGATTCAAAAGTAATAGAACGTAGGCACCGGAAATTCCCGGAAGGATCATGGCAGAAATAGCCAAAAATCCTGAAGAAAAAATTATTAAAAAACCGTGTTGCTCTAATAAAAACTTTGCCCCTGAAATATAGAAGGCAACTAAAAAACCAATAGCGGCTGAAATGAAAAAGGAAACGTATTTAGATTTTTGCGTATTTTTGAAATCAACATTTTTAAAAAGATCCGAACCTAAAAAAAAGATACTACCGATAATTAAACCTGAAAAGAAAGAAAAGACACTTGTTTGATAGTTGTTTATTAAAAAGTTTATAAATCCTAAGGTTGTGAATATTCCAAGAAAAACGCCTATGTACAACATGATTAGAAATCTAAGTTCCCGACTTTTTGATAAAGTTTCGAATTTGAATAGATTGGAAAAAACAAAAGACCAAGCGGATATGAAATTCTGATAAATGCCGAGTATCAAAGCTATTGTAGCCCCTGAAACCCCGGGGATAGAATCAGAAATACCCATGAAAACACCATACAACGGAATTAAAAGATTTTTTTTCTTCATAAATACCTCCATTCAATAAATTTCATTATAAAAAAACCCGCATAAAGCGGGATAAGTTGGGGATTTTATTGGGGGTTATTGTCTTCTAAAACTATTATATGCAAAGAATCTTAAAGCATCCTTAAAATATTTAAAAATGGTTCTAATCCTTCTTTGTTGATGTTAATCCCCATTTCTATCCCTGTTTTGTTTGTTCCATGATAATCCGAACCCGCGGTTATAAACAAATCATACTTTTTGGCAAGTGCTTTATACCTTTTGATCATTTCTTTGGTGTGCAATGAGTAGTAAGCTTCTATGCCATCTAACCCATAATCTACTAACTCTCTGATCAGATTGTCTAGATTTTGTTCATCAACTTTTGTTTGATAAGGATGCGCTAAAACAACTACACCTCCAGCTTCCTTAATTAACAATATTGCATCTTTTGGCTCCAACCTTTTTTTATCTAAGTAAAGAGGTGCACCTTTATTTAAATACTTATCGAAAGCCTCTTGTTTGTTAATTACATAATTTTTCTTCACCATTAAAGAAGCAAAATGAGGCCTACCAATCAATTCTCCACCTGCTTCTTGTTTTAATTCTTCAAGGGTAATTTGAAACCCAAATTTTTGCATGTTTTCGATCATTAAAACGTTTCTTTTTTTTCTGTACTCTTGAAGATCTTCTAAAACCTTATTTAGCCTCTCGTTTTTGATATCAAAGCCATATCCTAAAAGGTGAAGAGTGGTTGGGAATTCTGCGCTTATCTCTATTCCAGGAACAAACTTTAATTTTTTTAAATTTGTAAAATTTTCAAGGGCTTTGATTCCATCAAGGGTATCATGATCGCAGATAGATAGATATTCTATATCATTTTCTAAGGCTAGATTCAATAATTCATAAGGAGTATCAGTCCCGTCGGATCCTGTAGAATGAGTATGAAAATCAACTTTCACTTTTTTCCTCCAATTTTAATTAGAGTTACTGTCTTTAAAAACTCTAAAACTTGTTTTAGCGCCCCTTTGCCTCGCAGCTCACCCCACAGTTGGTACTAATTTATTTTTTCCAAAGAACTTTGTTTTTTTCATCGTCGTATATCTCTTCAACATCGTCGGGTAGGTCAATTTCTTCGATATATTTGGAAATAGCTTCTTTAATCAAATCTTCGGGTAAAGAGGTGATGAGCCATAAGTCGCTTAACCAAACTCTGTTATTTTCTCTTAATGGTGCTTTATAAATACCACTTTCTACTGCTTTTGCAAATGTGGATAAAGGTACTTCTTTGATAAAACCTTTACCCGAATCTTCTCCGTAAATATTGTTCATAAAATAAATTTATGCCTCCTTTATTTACACTTTCAATACAATTGGTCTAATGAGAATTTTTACAAGTTAGTTAAAGCAATTTTTGTCCAACCTTCGAAATTCACATCCTTTAAATTTACGATTTCTTCTTTTTTCATCCATGTGCTTTCAAAGTTATTTTCTTCTTTTATCTTAGCAGAGTCGATGAATCCGATAAAAAGGACACCTATATGAACTTTGGATACATCTTCATGGTTATCGTTGATTATTCCCTTATAAATATATTTGTATGAATTATTAATCCATAATTCTTCGTTTATTTCACGATCCATTCCGTTGAAAAAGGTTTGTTCCATAGTAATACCCTTATCCCCCTTGTTTATGTGGCCCCCTATCCCTATTGATAACTTGTTATGAAGTCTTTTTTCACCTTGATTTTGTGTTCTTTTCAAAACTAAAATTTTGTCTTCGTAGTTTTTGAACACTACATAAGGTATGATTTGTTTGTAATTATAATCGTTTTCGATTGCATCTCTTTCGTAGAAATTACCACTTTCCAATATTTCCACAAAATCGCAGAATTTTATATTAAAAAAATTCTCATTGTTCGAAGATATTTTTTCTAAAATTTTTTTTGTGGGAATAGCTAAAATCTGCTCACTCATTCTATGATCTCCATGGTGATGTTGTCATTCGTATAAATACATATTTCACCGGCAATTTCTATGGCTTTTTTAGCAATTTCTTCAGCATCTAAGTCCGTGTTTCTTAGCAAGGCCATTGCTGCAGCGTAGGCATAAGGTCCACCCGACCCAATTGCAATTGCATCTTCTTGTGGTTCCATAACTTCGCCATTACCTGAAATTAAAAATATATTTTCTTTGTCGGCGACCAGTAATAATGCCTCAAGTCTTCTAAGTGCTTTGTCCATACGCCATTCTTTAGTCAGTTCCACAGCTGCTTTCATAAGATTACCATGTGCAGACTTATACTTTCCTTCAAATCGTTCATACAAGGCAAGGGCATCGGCTACGGATCCAGCAAAACCTGATATTACTTTTCCTTCACCCAATCTTCTCACTTTTTTGGCGTTGCCTTTAAAAACTGTTTCTCCCATTGTTACTTGTCCATCTCCACATATCACAGTTTTTCCATTTCTTTTTACTCCTAATATTGTTGTCCCGTGAAAATCCATGAATTATTTTTCCTCCTTGCAGTCACATTTTTTTGTATCTTAAGAAACTTTAAAACTTTATAGACAACGTCCCTTCACCAAAGCGTTAAGGGGAAAGCCCTTTAAGATCCCCAAATTCGAGGTCAAAATCATTTAAAGACCTACTTTGCATAATACAACGAGCCATAAGGAAAGAAGCTTTTTACTCTTTCACCCTGCAACCCGCGCAACATGATTTTTGATTATTATATTTATTAAATCATCAAAGCTAATTCCTGCAGCTATTGCAGATGTTGGAAGATCACTTAATTCTGTTAAACCAGGTACAGTATTTATTTCCAAAACGTAAATTTCATCGCCTTTTAAGATGGCATCGATTCTAAACATGTCTTTAAAAGAGAGTATTTTCATAAACTGATTCCCTATTTCATTTATTTTTTGTATGATTTTTTCAGATGAATTAAGCTGTGGCCTGAGTTCAGTTAACCCGTTTGTATATTTTGCTTCATAATCATAGAATTCTTTTTTTGGAATAATTTCAAGGATTGGTAGTAAGATGAACTCATCATTTTTTTGAATATAAGATATCGTTATTTCCTGGCCTTTTATATATTCTTGAACCAGAACTTCTTGAAATTCTTTCAAATCTTTCTCTAAATAGAATTTGAATTCATTTTTGTTGTGGATGATGTATACACCTTTACTTGATCCGCTTTTTCTAGGTTTGATGATAAAGGGGAACTGAAAAGGCGGTGATATCAATTTATTGGTTAGAATTGTCTGAGGCATTTGTACATAATTTTTAAATAGGTTATAGAATATAAATTTATCGTATGTGGCTACACATGTTTCAGGGCTTGAGCATGTATAGTCTATTCCTAAGATGTCTAGTAAGGAAGATAGCCTTCCATCTTCTCCGTAATCTCCATGCACCACGTTGAAAGCAAATTTATAATTTTGAATTTTATTTATAAATTCATCATCTATTAAATCTATTATTAGTGGTTTATGGCCTAAATTGTTTATAGAATTAAAAACATTTTTTGCACTTCTTAAGGCAATTTCTCTCTCTATAGATTTCCCGCCTGTAATGATTGGGATGTCCATTTCTTTCTCCTTTTTTTACTTTTTACGTTGACTTTGTTAATTGTTTGATTTCTTCAATTTCAAAGTATGTTTTGTCTTTTTCACAGTATAACTTTTCCTTTCCTTTTGAGGTTTTGTAGAATAATGTTTCACTACAGTTTGGGCAACTGTACTCTGAAGGTTCGTTCCAATACATGGTTCCGCAAGAATCACATTTGAAATAAGTTTTTCCTTTTTTGCTTTTTAATTTTACGATGTCACCTCCACAGTTGAGGCACTTTCCTCGTGCTTTTACATTGCGAGTGTATTTACAATCAGGGTAGTTACTACATGCTATAAATTCTCCGAATTTCCCGTGTTTCAATATGAGGTCTCCACCACAGACGGGGCACTTTTCATCTATTTTATTCTCTTCTTTGTCTATTTTTAAAGTTTCTTGTAGGTATTCTTTTATGAATAATTTGTCCTTAATTGTTACTCCAAATGATTCAGCTGGGATTTTCTGAGTTTCCTTGCATTTTTCACAGGATAAATATAGACCGTATCGCCCAAAATTTAATTTCATGTTTTTTTCACATTTTTCACAAGGTACATCGCTTTCGTAATGTAAAATTTCTTGTTTATTTTTGATGTTGTTAGATGCTGTGGTAAGGAACTTTTCAAACTCTTTGTAAAACTGCTCTAGAACCACTTTACTTTTGTTTTTTCCGTCTTCTATCTTATCAAGGTCTTCTTCCATGTTCGCAGTGAATTTTACATCAACTATTTCTGGAAAATATGCTTCCAAAAAGTCGGTTACTACAAATCCAGTAGTAGTTGGTCTCAGCGTACTTTTCGCTATTTTAGAAACGTATTTCCGTTGCAAAAGTGTAGAGATTATTGTTGCGTATGTCGATGGCCTTCCAATTCCTTTGGATTCTAATTCTTTTATCAACGTTGCCTCTGTATACCTATTTGGAGGATTGGTTTCTTTCTCTTCAAATTTTAATTGGTCGTATGTGATCTTATCATTTTTGCCTATTTCAAAATCCACTTCTTTATTGTTAGAATTCCAGAATTTTTCAAATCCATCAAAGATGCATTTTTTGGACGTTATTTCAAATGCGTATTTGTTGGTGTTGTCTTCAATGGTATATGTTTTTTCTAAGTATCTTGACGGAGATGACTGAGACGCCATGAATCTATTCCAAATAAGCGCATACAATTTTAAATGGTCTGAGGAAATTAACCTTTTTGCATTGTTAACATCCATGTAGATATCAGTAGGCCTTATTGCTTCATGGGCATCTTGAACGTTCGTTTTTTTGTTTTTAGACAGATAATGTCCTACATAATCTTTACCGTAATTTTTTTCCAAATAGCTAATAGCTGCTTGTTGGGCCTCGTTTGAAACTCTTGTAGAGTCAGTCCTCATGTAAGTAATAAACGCAATACTTCCCTCACGGGTTTCCATACCTTCGTATAAATCTTGCGCAATTTTCATTACTTTAGATGAACTCCAGTTAAAGGTTGAAACCGCTGTTTGTTGTAAAGTACTAGTAATAAATGGTAGTGGAGGTTTTCTTGTTGTTTCCTTTTCTTCTACATTCACCAGTTTAAAATCCTTGTCTTTCAAATATTCAAAGATTTGATCTTTTTTTGTTTTTGTTATTCTTTCGGGTTTTATTTGTTTACCGTCTTCTTTTGTTAAAGGTATATTTTGACCTTTGTACTCGAGATAGATATTGTAGTATTTTTTTGGTTTGAAGGTAAAAATTTTTCTTTCTTTATCTACTATCAATTTCAATGCTGCAGATTGAACCCTTCCCGCACTTGTTTTGTAATCCTTTAATACTTTCCAAACCAAAGGTGAAATTTTATATCCTACCAATCGGTCCAAGATTCTTCTGGCTATTTGGGCATCCACTTTTTTTAAGTCTAAACTTTGGGGGTTACTTATTGAATTTTTTATTGCATTTTTTGTTATTTCTGAGAATATGATTCGATTTTTCTCTTTTGGATCAAGATCTAAAAGCTGGGAAAGATGCCATGCTATAGCTTCTCCCTCTCTGTCCATATCCGACGCTAGTAATACTCTTTTACCTTTTGTTTCTTTCTTAATTTCTTTTATAACCTTTTCTTTACCAGGAATTACCTGAAAGATTGGCTCAAAGTCGTGTTCAATGTCTACTCCAAACTCTTTTTTAGGTAAATCACGAACGTGACCTTTTGAAGCTATTACTTTATATTCCTTTCCTAAATATCTTTCTATTGTTTTCGCCTTTGATGGGGATTCGACGATCACTACGTATTTATTTTCCTTGTTATTGTTGTTGGATTTAGTGTTTTTTTTGGGCATTAATTAAATTACCTCCTGCTAGTATTGTTCTATTTTTATCTTGCGGGCCAGTCTCTTATCGTATTCACTCCAACTTTGATTTTTGTTTATTTGTAAAGTGTTTCTAATATTGTCTTTAACTTGAGCGATTTTTGAATCCATGTTATCACTTAACCCAATAATAAATGATTCGATAGTTTTTGGAACGACCGGACTTCCATATTCTATTTCTCCGTGATGGGAGAGTATGATGTGTATTAAATGGTTAAGATCCGTTTCTTTTATTTTTGGAGTTATTTTTTTTGACTCCTCGTACACTATTTTTGTTCCCAGATGTATGTGTCCAATTAATTCTCCCTGTTCCGTTTTTTCTATTCCACTGGGTGTTATAACGTATTCTTCTATTTTTCCTATATCGTGTAAAAGTGATCCGGCGATTATAATATCTTTATTGATGCATATTTCACTATCTTCATTGTAAAGATCGTATAATCTTAAAGATAGTTCAGTAACCATTACGGTATGCTCCAATAAGCCACCGGGATAGGCATGATGTACTTCTATTGCTGCAGGTGAAAAAAGAAAGGATTCTGTTAATTTTGAATTAACCAAAAAGATCTGTTTTAGCAAAGACTTGATACCTTCATCTTTAACGGTTTCTATGTAATGTTCGAGTTTTGCTTTTAACTTTGATAGATCATTATTGGAAAATTGGAGGTACTTTTCAGGATTGATATTCATTATGTTAATCTTTTGCACCGAGTTGGTTTCGTTACTAATATTAATTTGAAGCCTATTTTCAAAATAAACTATTTTGCCTTTTACTTTTATAACGTCTCCAATTTGAATCTTGTTATTGTTGGTTTCTGCGTTATACCAATCAATAGCTCTAATGGATTGACTTTTATCGGCTATTGTGAACAATAAAAACGTTTTGTCATTTTTTGTTTTTTGTAGCTTTTTGCTTACGACTTTACCTTCTACTTGTGCTTCTTCAGTTGGTTTTAAATCAGATATTAACGTAATACTTTCCTCATTTGTCTTTGATTGAAAAAGATTATCTTTTATTATATCTCTTAAAGAATATTCTTCATTCAAAATATTTTCCTCCCCTGATGTAAATACGTCGAACTCTTTGAGATATTCTTGAGGTTACTTCATAATTTATAGTAAAAGCACTTTCAGCTACTTCTTCTGCGCTTATTTCATCGTACTTTTGCTTCCCAATGATTACAACTTCATCACCGATTGATACGTTATTATCAGTAACGTCCACTACTATTTGATCCATAGATACTCTACCTAATATTTTACATCTCTTCCCGTTAATTAAAACTTCCCCTTTGTTGGATAGAACCCTGAAATAACCGTCCGCATACCCTATAGGAACAACGGCTGTTTTCATCTTTTTTTGTACTTCGTAAGTTCGCCCATAACCAATAGTATCGTGGGGTTGGAGGGTATGAATGCTCGCGACAATGCTTTTTAGTTCTAAAATAGGCTTTAATTGATCAATTTTATGAGTTGTGGATGGTTGTAAACCATAAGTGGCGATTCCTGGTCTCACATAATCTAAGGAGTATTCGGGGAAAAAAAGAGCAGCCGCACTATTAGATATATGTTTTTTTTCAACATCTATGCCTGAACTAATTATATAATCCAATAAACTCTTATATTTTTCAAATTGAACTCTGGTAAAATCGTCTTTTTCATCTGCATTGGCAAAATGGGAATAAACACCTTCTATTTGAACGTTTTTATCTTTTATCAATTTTATTAATTGGGGTAATCTTTCTTCTTTTGTACCAATTCTGTTGATTCCAGTATCCACGTTGATATGAAACTTAAATTTATCAATATCTTTCCCTAGTATATCACATACTTTTTCTAAAAATGTATACGAAGTAATTGTTGGCCTTAAAAAATGAGCAAATTCTAATAACTCTTTAAAATCTGTTGGCGAAAAGTAATTAAAGATTAAAATTGGGAGAGTTATCCCCTCCTTTAAGATTTGTAAAGCTTCTTCCAAATAAGCAACAGCCAACATACTGTAACCTTCATTAAATAATTGCTTTGCTAAAGGAAGCATACCATGTCCATAAGCGTTTGCTTTTAAAACCGGTATAATATTTGTTTTTGTTTGGTTTTGTATATAATTTAAATTTTCGAAGTATTTATCAATATTTATATATGCGACCGTTTCTCTACCCTTCAATTTAATCTCCTTTTAAGAAAGAAATAAGTTTGTCTTTGCCTTCTATATACTTGGGTAAAATAATTGTTTTATCCATTAAAATTATTATTATTTTTCTGGAAGTTATAACCGTTTCTTTAATGGAGGATTTACTGAAATGCTCGTATCTTTCTGAAAATACAGAGGTAAAAACGAAAAAAGTTTTGTTTTTTTCATCATAAATAATAGGATATCGCATAAATTTTCTTATAGAATAAAATAAAAGTGTAACTATTATCCCAAAAAATATAAAAGCTATAATACCTTTTGGATAAAGGCTGTATAGAAAGTTGCCTAATATATACAAAAATAAAACAAAGACTAGAGGTAGCAGGTAAAGAATTTTGGAATATCTAAACTTATAAAGAATTTTTCAATCCCTCTTTTATTGTAATTGTTTTTTATAAAGGACAATTAACATTATACAATAATTTTGAGTGATTGGCAAAAATTTTCTTTTTTGTTATATAATGTGCAACGAAGAGGATGTTTAATTATGATATTAATATTATAGAGGGGTTATATATGATGACGAAAAAAGAAATTAGAGATATTATTTTAAAAAAAAGGTTGGATCTAGAACAGGAAAAATACGAAAAATATTCTCAAAGAATAGTAGAAAAATTGAGAAATCAAATCAAAAAAATGGAATTTGATTCTATTGCTCTCTATTATCCCATTAGTAAAGAAGTAGACGTTTTACCTTTGATAGAGGAATTGTTAAAAACTCAAAAAAAGGTATATTTACCCAAGGTCTTAGGTAAACAAATGAAGATGGGAAGAGTAAAAAGATTCGATCGCTTGATTAAAAGTAAATTTAATATTCCAGAGCCCATCGATGATGAATTTTCCTCAAAAATTGATCTTTACATAATTCCTGCAATTGCCTATGATTTTAATGGATATAGAATTGGATACGGTGGAGGATATTACGATAGATACTTCATTCAAAGTCCAAAGTCTTATTTGATAGGGGTGGTATTCAACTTTCAATTAATTAGTTCTTTTCCTACTCACAGTAATGATTTAAAAGTTGATTTTATTATCACTGAAAAAAATGAAATAGAAATAAAGTGAGCGTCCAGACGACGGGGCGCTAAAGTAAGTTTCAAAGTTTCTACTGGCAGCATTAAATATTTTATAGGAGGTTGAAAAATGTTTAAAGTTAGTGTAGTTCAATACAAGCCGGAACTATTTGAGATCAAGAAAAATGTAGACAAGGTCATGAATATCATCGGAGGGGTTGAAAGTAATTTTATAGTACTTCCAGAATTGGCTTTTTCCGGTTATGCATTTTCCTCCAAAAAAGAAATAGAAGAGACTTATGAATCGCCTTTAGAGGAAATTGGATATGCATTTAAAACCTTCAAGGAATTTTCAAAAGATACGGGTATAAGTGTAGTATATGGTTTTAACGAGAAACATGAAGATAAGTATTATAATTCATCAATATTGATCAATAGTGATGGGACATTTAAAATATACAGAAAGACTCACTTGTTTTTCAGGGAGAAATTGTTTTTCACCCCTGGGGACACAGGCTTTTGGGTGCAAAATGTTAACGGTATCAATGTAGGACTTGCGATCTGTTTTGATTGGTACTTTCCAGAGTCTTTTAGAACATTGAGTTTATTAGGAGCAGATTTAATTTTGCATCCAGCAAATTTGGTTTTGCCATATTGTCAAGAAGCTAATAAAATTAGATCTTTGGAAAACAAGATTTATATTGCTACGTCTAATATTTGGGGAACGCAGCGTAATGGTAAAATAGAGTATTCTTTCACGGGAAAAAGTCAAGTAACTTCACCTGATGGCGAGGTGCTTTTTAGATTATCAGAGCAAGGGGACTTTGTTGAAACAGTTGAAATAGATGAAAGAAAATCTAGAGATAAAAGTATAAATGAATACAATGATCTCTTCAAGGATCGAAACTCAAAATATTATTTTCACTCTTAAATTAAGAGTGATATAAGATTAGATTACTTTTAAATTTAGGTTATTTATAAATATTTTTATATACGTATTATAAATGTTTTCAAATCCTAATTAAAGGCTTGAAAAAAAAGAATATTTGAATTATAATATTATTGACGTTGAACGAGAAATATATGTATAGAATGATAAAAAGTTTTAGTAAGGGGGTATTTTCATGAGTGCAAAAGAATATGTTGTAGGTATAGACTTAGGTACTACTAATTCAGCTATTGCTTGGGTAAAACCAGATGGTAACCCTGAAGTAATACCTAATTCGGAAGGAAAAAGGACAACGCCTTCTATTGTTTCTTTTACTAAAGACGGTCAGATATTAGTAGGTGAGCCAGCTAAAAGACAAGCTATTTTGAATTCAGATAGAACTGTGCGTTCTATTAAAAGATATATGGGAAGTGACTACACCGTAAAAATCGAAGACAAGGTATATACACCTCAGCAGATAAGTGCATATATACTTAAAAAGCTGGTTAAAGATGCAGAAGAATATTTAGGTGGAAAGATCAAAAAGGCTGTTATAACTGTTCCTGCCTATTTTAATGATGCTCAAAGGCAAGCTACAAAAGAAGCAGGAGAAATCGCTGGATTAGAGGTCCTAAGGATAATAAACGAACCTACCGCAGCTTCCATAGCTTTTGGTTTGGATCGATCCGATGAAGAAAGAAAAATAGTTGTGTATGATTTAGGTGGTGGGACCTTCGATGTTTCTATTTTGGACATAGGAGAAGATATTATAGAAGTTATTGCCACTTCTGGGAACAACCATCTAGGAGGGGACGATTTTGACCAAAGAATAGTTGACTGGTTAGCTGATGAATTTATGAAAGAGTATAAGGTTGATTTAAGAAAAGATAAGCAAGCATTACAAAGGTTGAAAGAAGCTGCTGAATCTGCGAAGATAGAGCTATCAAGTAAACTAGAAACGGATATAAATTTACCTTTCATTACGGTTGTGGATGGTCAACCTGTTCATTTAGAAAAGAAACTAACAAGAGCTAAATTAGAAGAACTCATTGGAGACTTAATAGAATCAACAAGAGGACCTATTGAGAACGCAATGAGAGATGCTAAACTTTCACCAGAACATATAAGTGACGTTTTACTCGTTGGTGGTTCAACAAGGATACCAGCTGTTCAAAAATTGGTAAAAAATTATTTTGGGAAAGATCCTTCAAAAAATGTCAATCCAGACGAAGCAGTCGCAATTGGAGCGGGTGTTCAAGCCTCTATAATGGTTGGAGAAACTGAAAGAGATCTAGTTTTAGTGGATGTTACTCCTTTATCTTTAGGCGTTGAAGTTAAAGGAGGATTAATGGAAGTTATTATACCAAGAAATAACAAAATTCCTGTGAAAAAATCTAAGGTTTTTACAACATCTGTTGATGGACAGACAGAAGTTGAAGTAAGAGTTTATCAAGGTGAAAGGCCTTTAGCAAGAGACAATTTTTTCTTAGGAAGTTTTACGTTGACAGGTATTGCTCCAGCACCAAGAGGGGTTCCTCAAATAGAAGTTGCTTTCGATATTGATTCTAATGGGATAGTAAGTGTATCAGCTAAGGATTTAGGAACCGGTAAGCAGCAATCTATGGTTGTAACTGGAAGACATAAATTGGATAAAGAGCAAATTGATAGGATGATGAAAGAAGCTAGAGAGTACGAAGAACAAGATAAAAAGATTAGAGAAAAAATTGAGATGAGAAACCAAGCGGACGATTTAATCTATCAAACAGAAAAAATGTTGCGTGAAAACGGAGATAAAATCCCTGATGACTTAAAAGCCAACATAGAAGAAAAAACAAAAGAATTAAAGCAAGCTTTAGAAGAAGATAACATCGGTAAAATTAAGATAGTCAAAGATGAGTTACAACAAGAGATTATGAAAGTTGGACAATATATTTATCAAAACCAAAACCCAGGAGCAACTGCAGGAACAACAAATCCAGGAAATGATCCAGAAAATTAAGACTTCAGGAGGCTTATAGCCTCCTGAATTTTTTTGCAGCCAATTATAGAATTATGGATTATAAATCTTTTCAAAAAAACGAATAAGTTCATATCTATTTGTGGTATAAAATAACATCATATTCTCAATATTTTGTATATGAGCGTAAATGTGATATAATGAGTATTGGAGGTGGTTTCAAAGTGCAGAAGACATTCAATTTCGATTCATTCAACTTAACGTTGAAGGAACTAAAGTCAAAGGAAGATCTATTAGACGACGATTTTGAGTTCACCAAGTTAGAAATTGCAGAGTTCTTAGAAAAGAATTTGGGAAAGTATGGAGATCCATTAGAAGAAATTATTAGTTCTATTGATTACGCCTTTTCCAACGAGAAAGGAAAAGGAGGATTTGTTCTGGTACTTCATAATGACGATAGCATCGTAGGTGCTGTTGTTATTAACGATACGGGTATGGAAGGATATATCCCTGAGCATGTGCTGGTATACATAGCTGTTGATAAAGATTGTAGAGGGAAGGGAATAGGTAATAACCTTTTGAAAGAAACAATCACCCGATGTGACGGGGATATATCCTTGCATGTGGAATACGACAACCCGGCTAGAAAATTGTACGAAAAAGTTGGCTTTGAATCCAAATATGCTGAGATGAGATATAAATCATAATATTTGATACCAATTAACAAAGGCAACCAAGATGGTTGCCTTTGTTGATACACTTAGCAAATTACTAAAACAACTATTATGGTGGGCAGGGGCAGAATCGAACTGCCGACACACGGATTTTCAGTCCGTTGCTCTACCGACTGAGCTACCTGCCCATCCTTAAAGTTGGTGGGCGCTGCAGGATTTGAACCTGCGACCTTCTGCTTGTAAGGCAGACGCTCTCCCACTGAGCTAAACACCCCTACTTGATTTTATGGCGCCCCCAACCAGATTCGAACTGGTGCCTTTGGCGTGAAAGGCCAATGTCCTAGGCCGCTAGACGATGGGGGCAATATTTCAAACCTGAAATATATTATCATAAAAATTAAGAGATGTCAAGATTTTTTTTGTATTTTGATAGTTTTTTTGCTATGTCGGTTATGTCACCCGCACCAACAAAGAGTAAAACAGCATTTCTTTCTAGTAAAAGATCTGATATAATTTCTTCTTCAGAATTATAAAATTTGGAGAATGTAGATTGTGAATTAAGCGCTTCAACAACTTTTCTTTCATCAACACCGTTAATAGGTTCTTCAAAAGCTGAGTATATCCGGTAGACTAATACTTCGTCGGAATATTTTAGAACGTCAATAAAGTCGTTTATGTGAAAATAGAGACGAGTGTATCTGTGTGGTTGAAATATCGTTATTAATTTTCTTTTTGGAAAATTTTCTTTTGTTGCCTTTATAGTTGCTAAAATTTCGTCAGGTGTGTGGGCATAATCGTCTATTATTGATAGATTATCCTTATCGTAAAGTACGTTAAATCTTCTTCCAACTGAATTATAACTCTGAAAAGTTTCTTTTATTGTTTTAAAGTCGATTCCAAATTCTAAAGAAAGTACCGCTGAAGCTAGTGCGTCATAAGCGTAATGTAACCCGGGAAGATTTAAAATTATATCTCCAATATGTGTATTTTTATGGTGAAGTTCAAACACTTGATATCCATTATATTGCCTTCTGTTTTTTATAGTATAATCAGCTTTTTCACCTTGTCCAAAGTATAAAACTTTATTTTCGTTCAAATGCCATTTGGATAGATGAACATCGTCGCCATTTAATATAACAAGGTCTTTAGTGTTTCTAGCAAATTTATACAGAGAATTTTCCAACTTTTCAAATTTATTATCGTAGTGTTCTAAGTGATCAGGTCTTAAATTGTTTACGATGGAAAAGTTTGTTTTTGTTTCTTCTATAAAGCCATCACTTTCATCGACTTCCGCTATTATTATTCCATTTCCATATCTAAAGTTGCCATCTTCTAGTGAATTATGTATTCCACCTAAAAAAACAGTAGGATCTTTACCAACATTTTTGAATATTTGAGAAACCATAGCGGTTGTGGTGGTTTTTCCATCTGTTCCAGTGATGCCTATTGAGGTATGTTCTTGTAATATCGAGTTGAGTAGTTGCATTCTATTAAGAACAGTTATCTTTCTTTTTTTTGCCTCTATAAGTTCTGGATTGGTATCTTTTATTGCTGTTGTTTTAATTAAAAAATCTATATCAGGAAGATCAGAGTCCTGTTTTAATTTGACTTTTATTCCTTTTTTAATTAAGTATTCTACTCTTTCGTTCATTTCATTGTTCGATCCAAGCACGTTTTTTATTCCATACTTATAAGCTGTGTATAAGGCTAAGGAACTCATACCGATACCACCTATCCCGGAAAAGTAATACTTCATAAATACCTCCTTTTAAAAATGCAAAAACTTCTGGTTTCTGAGCTTTATAGAATTTCATCAATATTATTAACTATGCTTTCTGTTGCTTTATTTATCTTAGGAGTGTATATAAATTTTTCATTTTTTGGTTGAATTTGATTTAAAAAGTTGATCAACTCATCAATTTCCACATTTTCTTCATCGAAAACAACAACCTTCCCTTTCTTTTGAAGGGAAAGAGCGTTTTTTAATTGGTGATTTTCGGCAGCACCTTTCCATGGGATCAAAATAGCAGAAAGATCATAAAACTGAATTTCCGCGAGAGTTGTTGCTCCTGCCCTTGATATTACTTCATCGGATACAGCCATTAATTCATATAAATTTTCTATATATTCAAAAGTAAAAACATTGGGAAATTGTTTGAACTTTTCTTGATTTTTTGTTATATGTATGTAATTGTTAATTTTTTCTTTTTTGTATACTCTGTACATTAATTCATCTATTTCGTTAGAACCAAGGCTTCCTCCAAAGACTAGAATACATCTTTTGTTTAAATCCTTTATTCCGAAACTACGCAAGTAAGTTCGTGGTATTTCATTTTCAGGCGTTCTTACAGGGTTACCCGTAAGAATAAACTTATCATTCAACTTGGTTTCTTCGTAACTTACAAAAACCTTTTTTGCCCATCTAGATAGTACTTTATTGGATATTCCAAGTATTGAATTTTGCTCATGCAAGTAAAAAGGAATATTTTGTTTTTTTAAAGCTAACCCCACGGGAACGGTTACGTACCCACCAGTAAGAAATCCAAAAACAGGTTTGAATTCTTTTATTATTTTTTCAACTTTACGTTTATTCCTTAAAACTTCAAAGGCTCTGTTTATATTCTTAACGTTGTATAATGGCCTTTCTAGACCTTTGGTATTTAAAGGAATTAACTTAGCTTTTGGAAAATCTGTAGGTAACTTTTTTTCTTCGATTCTTCCTTTTGTTGTAAAATATATCACATCTAACTTATTATAACATCTATCTAGATATTTTATTACAGATAGGGCAGGGTAGTAATGGCCTCCTGTACCGCCTCCTGAAAAAACAACTTTTAACTCTTCATTCTTCCTCATCTGATCTTGTCAACTCCGAATTATGATATATTAATCCCAAACCCCACCCTATAGATATTAGGGTAACTATCATAGAAGAATTTCCATAGCTTACCAAGGGAAGAGTCACTCCTGTAACCGGCATCCATGGCACTCCCAATCCTACCAATGTGTTTATGACAACTTGTATGAAGATCCATGAGGCTGTAGCTCCACAGAATATAAAAGTAGCGTGATCTCTCGTAAGATAGGCTAAGTACACCAGTTCATGAGATAGAAAAAAGAAAAGAGTTACTACCATCACTATCCCAAATTTTCCCCATTCTTCTCCTATAACGGATATAATAAAATCACTGTAAGATTCTGGTACATAGTATTTAAATTCTCCTGCAAACGGTCCTGTACCAATCAGCCCACCATTTGCAATGGCATCTCTTGAACGTTGACTTTGAAAGTCGTCAGAATTTGTAAATCTTGAAATTTGGTAGGTTTGAAGCAAGTTATCCTGGAAGGTAAAAAGAGCTGAGACGATAACCAATGTAAAAACAACGAAAAATAACATAACTTTTTTATCTCTTATTCCCAAAAACATCGTTATTAATGTTACCATTGTTATTATAATGGCAGAACTGAGGTCTGGTTCCAAAAACACCAAGAATATGCTGATTCCACAAACTAAAATAGGGAAAATTACATTAATTAATAGATTCTTTTTATTTTGTATTTGAGTGTAATAAAAAGCCAAGAAAGCAGGAATAATAAGTTTTGCAAGTTCTGATGGTTGAAATTGGAAAGGTCCAATGTTAATCCATCTTTTTACGTCGGCGATAGGTTGCGTGAATAAAACGATAACTAAAATAAGATTTAAAAATGTAAAAAGAGCAATCATAATGTGCTTGCTTTTTGTAAAAGTATCGCTGAGCATAAAAGCTGTTATCGCACCTAAAAAGCCAAGAATTAAAGCGATTATATAAGTTTGAAACTTTTGTTCTGGGTTTATCTCTTTAATGTCACTAATTGCAAAAAGAGAACTGTAGATGAATAATACACCTACAAATAGAGTGATACCCAATATTATTAAGTAAAAGATTAAATTTCGTTTTATCACCATGCGTTGGGGGTTCACCCTCAAGCCCCCTTTCAAATTCTGTTTCTGATTTCAAAATTTTGTTTGGAAGGATCGCCGAACGGGTTCACCCCCAAGCCCAAACGTTGAGGGTAAACCCCCAAAACCCCAAAAAACAAAAATTATTAAGAATTAAAATCTGAGTTTGGAAGAATCACCAAACCCTTTCACATACTTTGGGGTGCATTTACTCCCAAAATAGACAAACCTCTTGCTATAACAATCTTTGTTGCCTGGCAGAGATTCAACCTGCCTTGAATAAGTTCATAATTCTCTGCGTTGAGAACAGAGAGTTTGTTGTAAAAATGATGGAATCTTGAGGCTACTCTTTCTAAATATTGGGTAAGCAAGTTAGGCTTGTTTTGAATTACAGCTTTGGTTAACACGTCGGTAAATAAGGCTAACTCCCTCATTAGTAATTTTTCTTCGTTTTCTTTTAGATTTTCTAAGCCTAAAAATAATTCATATTCTATTCCTCTCTTTTGTGCTTCTTTAAATATGCTGGATATCCTTGCATGAGCATATTGAACGTAATAAACTGGATTTTCATTGGATTTTTTTATAGCCAGATCAATATCGAAATTTAATGTGGTATCAGGATCAACCATCGCAAAGAAGTATCTAACTGCATCTTTCCCAACATTTTTTATAAGGTCATCAAGAGTGAAAAATTCACCACTTCTCGTTGACATTTTTATAATTTCATTACCTTTTTTTATATTTACAAATTGATGTAAGATTATTTTTAAAAAGTCTTCTGGTAATCCTAGTGCTTTTATTGAAGCCATCATTCTTGGTATGTGGCCATGGTGGTCAGAACCCATTATATCAATCACGGTATCGAAACCTCGTTGGTACTTGTAGTAATGGTAAGCAATGTCATCACAAAAGTATGTGGGCATTGAATCTTTAGACCTTATCAATACCTTGTCGTTTTCATTTATCAAATCTGATACTTTAAACCATACCGCATCATCTTTTTCGTATACGTAGCCTTTAGACTTTAAATCGTTCAAGGTTTTTTCAACCATTTTATTTTTAAATAATAATTGTTCACTAAAGACCACATCAAAGTTCACGTTGATCTTTTCCAGTGTACTCAACATAGTTTTTAGCATATCTTCGAGGACTTCTTTTCTGAATATAACCTCGGTTTCTTCATCCCATTTGTCTTTGAATTTCTCTCCATACTTATTTAATACTTTTTTTGCGGTATCTATAAGATATTCTCCTTTGTAACCATCTTCAGGTATTTCATAATTTGAACCTAGAATTTCGTTATATCTTACCCATAGGGAGTAGGAGAGAAGTTTTATTTGTCTTCCCGCATCGTTTAAATACATTTCTCTTTGAACAACATATCCAGCTTGTTCATAGATATTTGCCAAAACGTCTCCCATAACAGCTTGTCTTCCATGAGCAACTGTAATGGGGCCGGTGGGATTAATGCTTGCAAATTCGAACTGTATATTTTGACCCTTACCTATATCAAATTTTCCGTAAGTTTTTGGGTTGCTTAAAATTTTAGAACATATCCTTTGATAAATTTGGGGAGAAATAAAAAAATTTAAGAAACCTTTTACATTATCAACTTTTTCAAAAAAAGGAGATTTATCTAATTCTTCCTTTAAAATTTGGGCAATTTCTTGTGGTGATTTTCTCAAGCGTTTAGTTAATAGGAATGCAATGTTGGATGAAAAATCTCCTAAATCGTCTTTTGGAGGAGTTTCAATGGTAAAATTGTATTCAATGTCAGTAACACCTATATCAGACAAAGTTGTATTGATCTGGTTTTTTATGAGATCTATTATTTCCATTTATTTATTTCCTCCTGTTTTTTCGTTTATTACTGCCTTTGGAAACTCTAAAGCACGCTTTAAACAGAATTTCTATAATTCAAAATTTTTTATGCAGTCCGAGCACAATTGGAGGGGGACGGCTCCGCCCGTAACCCTTTAAGAATCTAAAACTAATTTTTGAAAATTACTGTATTTATAAAGTGTCTATGTTGTTTAATAACTAGTTTTAGAAACGGCAAAATGACAGTAGAGTCATTTTATCTTATTTTTTAAGTGCGATTTCTGGCATATGTGAGTGTACCTGGTATCTTCATTTTCTTTTCAACATATCTGAATATTTCTCCAAAAAATGTGACCAATACTAAATATATGAGGGCAGCAAAAAGGTAAACTTGAAAAAATTCAAAATTACGACTTGCTACAAACTTAGCTTGAGCCATTATTTCTGGTACTCCAACAATATAAGAAAGAGAAGAATATTTTAATAGGTAGATAAATTCATTTGTCCAAGAAGGGATAAACCTTCTTAACGCTTGGGGCAATATGATCAATCTAATGGCTTGCCATTTTTTCATTCCTATTGATAAAGATGCTTGCATTTGCCCCGAATTTATCGACTGAATAGCCCCTCTTAGATATTCTGCCTGATAAGCGGCGGAATTTAAAAAAAAGGCTATTATTGAAGCTAATAATGGGGAAAGCCTAATCCCAATAACAGGTAAACTATAATAAAGAATGAAAAGTTGAACAAGTAATGGCGTACCTCTTATGATTTCGATAAAAACGTAGCTTATGTAATAGAACAACTTATTACCATACGTTTTAGCAACTGCCAGTAAAACGCCCAAAAAGAATCCTATAACTACTGAAATTAAGGTTAAAAAAAGTGTAACCCATATACCTTCCACCATATAAACCCAGGAACTTTCGACAATTTCAACAAAGCTCATGTATTTTCTTCCTTCCCGTACAACTGCGATAATTTGTTCAAAAACTCCTTAGTTCTATCTTTTTGAGGATTTTTGAACATCGATTCTGGAGGACCTTTTTCAACGATCACTCCTTTTTCCATAAATATAATCTCATCAGCAACAGCCCTTGCAAATCCCATTTCGTGCGTAACACACACCATAGTCATACCACTTTTTGCAAGATCAATCATGACGTTCAGAACCTCTCCTATCAGCTCTGGATCCAAAGCCGAAGTAGGTTCATCAAATAGGATCAATTTTGGATTCATAGCCAAACATCTCGCGATCGCAACCCTTTGTTTTTGTCCGCCAGAAAGTTGGCCAGGATAAAATTCTGATTTATCCTTCAATCCAACCCGTTCTAATTCTTTTAATGCAGTTTCGGTGGCTTGTGTTTTTTCAATTTTTTTTACTTTGGTCAACCCAATTCTAACGTTTTCAAGCACAGTTAAGTGATCGAATAAGTTGAAATGTTGAAATACAAAACCTATTTCTTGCCTAATTTTGTGAATATTCTTTGAAGATAATATTTCTTCTCCGTCCAGATATATTCTTCCAGAATCAGGTTCGACAAGCCTATTTATACACATTAAAAGCGTACTCTTCCCTGTTCCGCTTGGACCAATTATTACCTTCGTTTCAGCTTTTTTTACTTCCAACGTTATTCCTTTCAGGATTTCTGTGCTATTATAACTTTTATGAAGATCTTCCACTTTTAATATTGTATCTTTCTCTTCTTTCATTAATCAAACGCTCCTTGTTTCATATCCTGGTATTGCAAGCTTTTTTTCAATCCTACCCAGTCCTCTACTTATACTAAAAGTTAGGATAAAATATATAACCCCACAAATTAGATAAACGATCAAAGGTCTGTTGGTTACAGAGATAATATAAGTACCTTGCCTGAGTAGTTCCACCACACCTAAGGCATAAGCTAAAGATGTATCTTTTAAAACCACCGCTGCTTCGTTGGTCCATCCTGATAAAGCGATTCTTGTTGCCTGAGGGAAGATAATATAGAAAAAAGTTTGAATTTTGTTCATCCCTATGGAATAAGCAGCATCGAGCTGTCCTTTTGGTATGGATGAAATTGCGCCCCTTAAAATTTGCGATTGATATGCCGAACTTCTCAGACCTAAACCAAGTATTGAGGCGATTAAAGGATCTAATCTTATTCCTATAGCAGGTAAACCGTAAAAAATTAAAAAAAGAATAACCAACAAAGGAATACTTCTAAATACTCGTTCGTATATCAGAAAAATAAATTGTACGAATTTATTACCGTACAATTGACCAAAAGAAATTACAACCCCCACAACAAATCCTATTATCAAACTAAAAAGGGTTAATTCCAACGTTACAAGTGTTCCTTTTAGTAAATAGGGAAAAGAATTGATAATAACTTGAATATCTTGCAAATATAATCCTTCTTTCTTAATATAAGGGGGTTTACCC
Organism: Petrotoga sibirica DSM 13575; assembly: GCF_002924625.1. Lineage (GTDB taxonomy): Bacteria > Thermotogota > Thermotogae > Petrotogales > Petrotogaceae > Petrotoga > Petrotoga sibirica. The sequence goes on from NZ_JAHC01000032.1 coordinate 74,373, forward strand.
CCCTTATATTTTTTACTCTAAAAAATCACAGGCATCACTTAAAATATTTTCCGATGAGTTCATCCATCTTTCCAGTTTCTTGTAACTTTGTTATACCTTCGTTCAACATATTCAATAAATCTTCATTACCTGGTGCAACCGCCATACCATAATTTTCGTTAGTTTTAATGATTCCTACAATTTCCACTGGATCTGTCTTGGTGAATCTTTCAGCCACTGGATTATCCAGCACTATAGCATCGAGATTTTTGTTAATTAAGTCACGAACAGCAAAGTTAAATGTATCGTATCTTATAAGGTTAGCTTTTGGTAAAAAGCCTGCTTCGACGAGATTTTCTGTTACCCACAGATCACCCGTTGTACCTGTCTGAACTCCGATTTTTGGCTTCATAAAAAGAACGGTTAGATTGGTACTTTCTCCACTTCTTACCATAATACTCTGATCGGCACTAAAATATGGGATTGTAAAATCCACTACTCTCTCTCTTTCTTCAGTTATCGTCATTCCCGCAACAATAATGTTTATATTTCCGGTGATTAAAGAAGGTATGAGAGAGTCAAAGCTAATATCTCTTATTTCAACATCGAATCCATACATTTTTCCAATTTCCCTTATTAAATCCATATCAAAGCCGACGAATTCTTCGCCTTCTACGTATTCAAAAGGTGGGAAAGATGCTTCTGTACCGACAACATAAGTAACTGAAAAAGCTGAAAACACAAAAGAGAATAAAATTATACAAACCAAAACGGTCTTTTTTACCATTCTATTACACCTCCTATAGTCTTAATAGCTTTTAATAGATACTAGATATAAAGAGATGATTCTGTTTGTTACGGCATTTAGAACAAATACAATATGAGTAAAATGCAACAACTGTAAAGTTCATTCGGCATAAACATATTATACTACAATTGAGATAGTATATCAATATTTAATATGAGATATCATCAACAACAAAACTATCTAGGTTGAATATTCAGTTTCGAACAAATTAATTATGATATAATGCGGTCTATTGACAAGTCATTTTTTTTTATGGTATAATTTTTAAAATTGTTTTAGGAGAATATGGTTATGAAAACATTAAAAGTATTGTCAGCTTCAAAAATGGTAATTAATAATAATAACAATGGACAGCGTCGGTGATTACGCTGGATATTGTTATTTTGTAAATTACCGACGCTTAAAAATAAAGCGTCGGTTTTTTTATATTAAGAAAGCGATATAGCTTTTTTAAAAAAACACTACAGGAGGGAAAATTATGGCAGAAGTAGAGAAGAAAAATAGAAAAGTGGATTCTGTGGAGTTAGTGAAAAGTTATTTGGAGGACGAGACTTATAGTGACGCACTTTTAGTTCAGTCCGAGATACTGAGATTATCAAGAGAATTTCTTGGAGAAAGAGGTTTTGTTGAGCTTCTTCCGGTGATCGTTTCTACAATCACCGATCCATTAAACCATGACGTTTTTGACGCACAGATAGATTATTATGGTAACAAATATTACGTTACTAAATCCATGATACTGCAAAAGCAAGTTAGCGTTTTGGTTCATGATAAAATATTTTCGTTTTCGCCAAATTTAAGGTTGGAAGTAGCAGAAAAATATTCTTCTGGTAGGCACTTGATTGATTTTGTTCAGTTAGATATAGAGGCTAAAGCAATGAAAAGAGAACAGATTATGGATTTGATGGAAGATTTAATAATTCATGTATTAAAAGGTATAATGACAAAATATTCTGGTATAATAAAAAAGTATCACCCAAATTTGGTAGTTCCTAAAAAACCTTTTCAAAAAATCAGCGTAAAAACGGCAAAGCAACTTTATGGCGATGATTATGAAAAAATGTTATCTGAACGTTCTGAAGGGCCTGTATGGTTGATAGATATTCCACTTTTAGAGAGAGAATTTTATGATAAACAAGATGTTAATAATCCAGAAGTATTATTGGATTTTGATCTAATATATCCCGAGGGTCATGGTGAAGGCATATCTGGCGGTGAAAGAGAGCATGAGTATGAGCAAATAGTTAAAAGAATCAAACTGAAAGGTAACGGGCTCGAAAGCTATGAAGATTATTTAAAATTAGCAAAAGAAGGGTTATTACAACACTCTGCAGGTTGTGGTATGGGCATAGAAAGGTTCACTAAATATATATTAGATTTGGATCATGTTGAAAAAACTAGGTTGTTCGCCAAAGCTCCCGGAAAGTATACAATTTAGTTATATCAATAAAAAGGTTCCAAAATGTATATTATTACGGAGAAGGGACGTTAATTGGGGAGCTTCTCTTCATTGCCTTTCATGGAAGTTAACTTATTTTTTGCTGGAGGTTACTTATGAATATAAAAAGGGCTATTATTTCAGTTTACGACAAGACAAATTTAGAGGATTTAGCTAGTTTTTTATTTCACAATGGTGTCGAAATTATATGTACAGAAGGGACAAATAAATATTTGGAAGAAAAAGGAATTCCCACCGTAAAGATGGCCGATTATATTGGGTTTCCTGAAATTTTGGGGGGGCGTGTTAAAAGTATAGATCCAAAACTAGCTGGTGGTATTTTAGCCAAGTCTAACGACAAAAAGCATGAAGAAGATATGATTAATTACAATATAAAAAGGATTGATATGGTTGTAGGTAATTTTCCAACTTTTGAAGAAATCGCAAAAAAAACAAAGAATGAAGAATCACTTTTGGAATATATTGATATTGGAGGGTATTCCCTTCTTAGAAGCGCTGCAAAAAATTATAAAGATGTTGTAGCTTTAGTAGATCCCAAAGATTATCAGATAGTTATTGACAACTTAGAGGATTGTGGAGATGTTCCTTTGCAATTAAGAAGAAAGTTAGCATTGAAAGTTTTCTTTTCAACTTCTAAGTATGATGCCAGTATTCATAAAACTTTTTCCGAACTATTCGCAGCTGAGAAGTTTGACCATGAATTTTTTGAAATTTTAGGAAACTTAAGGTATGGTTCTAATCCAATGCAAGAAGCGATTTTGATGAAATTTTTAGGAAAAGAGAGTTTTCTTGATTATTTAGAAAATTTAACTTTTCATAAAAAGCCTACATTAAGGATAGTAAAAGATATAAAATTACTTTTTCATTTGGCTAGTTTCACAAACAATGAATTTTTGGGTTTCGCAAAGAAAGGAATTTTCGTATTTGGATATTCCTCTCCTACCGAAGGAGAGAAAGAACAGTTCGTTAGAATTATTAGAGAATTAAAAGGAGGAGTTGTTTACAGTGATGATCTAAATGTAATAACTGAACTGAAAAATTCAAAACATGATGGATTAATGACTTCATATAACTTTGAAAAAAAAGAAGAGATAATTTCCTTTAAACCCATGGTTTTTAGGGTTAATAAAAGGGTTTTGAAACGTGACGAAGAATATATTGTGGATGGTGATTTGGTTGCAAAGCAAAATGTTCAAGAGATTGTTTTGAATTTGTCTCCTTCAGAAGAATTGGGATTCGAAGTTGCTAAGATTCATAAATCAGATACGGCTGTGTATGTAAGAAATAATCTTATTTGTTCAGGAAATCAATCTTGTTTAAATAGAGAAATTGCATTAAACGCCCTTGAAAATACCTTGGAAAAATTTGAAGTTTGTCTAAACGAAGGAACAATAATCTTTGATTCTCCTATAAATTCAGAGAAGATAATTGATGCAATATTAAATTCTAAGATTGAAAAGGTAATTGTTCCTCCAACTTTACCTGGCTACGAAAAATATTTAAAGATTTTAGAGGAAAAAGGCGTAACGTTGTTGGTAACACAGAGAAGGTATCATAGATATTAATGTTCGTTAAGGGGCTTCGCCCCTTAAAAACCCCAAAATCAAAATTTATTTTAAAAAAACTATTTTGCACAAATCAGCAAAAGGGCTTCGCCCCTTAAAACCCCAAATTCGATACATCATTTGCAAAGCAAATGAGAATTTTGAAATTATTTCAAAGGCATTATGAACAAGGCTTTTTGCATAAGGACTCAAAATGCAAGGCAAATGAGTTTAGGAAAGTCATTCAAAAACATTACAAACAAGACCATTTTGCATAGATCAGCAAAAGACGTTTTGCATAAAGCAGCAAACAACAAGGAGTGATAGCAAATTTATTTACCCTCAGTCTCTGTAATATTAGTTTGCAGAAATGAAGAAAAAACTATTGAAAACGTGTTAAATTCTTTAATCCACCAAACAAGAAAGCCGGATGAAATAATTGTTGTGGATGGTCAGTCGACAGATAATACTGTTAGTATAATAGAGAAACTTGCTGAAAAAGTTGATAATATAAAAATCATTACGAATAAAAAAAAATATACCCCTTACGGTTTAAATCTAGGGATCAAAAATAGTAAGGGGAATTTTGTTTTTATAGCAGGATCCCATACAGAATTTGATAAAAAATATGTCGAATATTGTGTAGAATTTTTGATGGAACACCCAGAAGCGAGTGCTGTTGGAGGAGTATCTTTGGCTATGCCTGTCAATGAAAAAAGTTTTATACAAAAGTCGATGGCTTTATCATATTCTTCCCCCTTTGGCACAGCATCCCGGCATAGGTATCAAGTGAAAGAACCACAAGAAGTTGATACTGTTGCATATGCATGTTATAGAAGAGAAGTTTTTGATAAGGTTGGATATTTTAATGAAAAACTTTTAAGAAATCAAGATATCGAGTTTAATTATAGAATGAGAAAAAAAGGTTTAAAAATTTATTTATTGCCAATAACAAATCATTATTATGTTCCGAATGGATTAGAGAATTTTATAAAAAAGAATTTTTCGAACGGTTTTTGGAATTATATAACTCTTAAAATATCTCCCTATGGGATTTCACTTAGACATTTCATCCCTCTTATTTTTGTAGTGTATCTTCTATTCTTATTTTTAGTTCTGTTTCTCTCAAAATATTTTGTTTTTAATATTATTTTAGCGTTTCCGTTTTTCTTATATTTATTATTAGACACATTATTTTCATTGAAGTATGCTATAAAAGAGAAAAATATTTTATTGTTATTTTGTAGTTTTTTTACCTTTTTCCTTTTGCATATTTCATATGGTATAGGAACATTTTGGAGTATAATAAATTCACTCCGTTTTACCAGGAGTGAAACAGCATAAATTTAAATAAATTTAATATGTAGTAGGTGAATGCAATTTGCTAGCTATAAAATATATAAGCTCTTTTCTCTTATCGATTATTTTAGTTCCAATTATGATAAAAATTGCAAAAAAATACAATATCGTTGATAGACCCGATAATAGGTTGAAAGTTCATAAAGTTCCCATTCCTTATTTGGGAGGTGTAGCAATATTTCTTTCAATCTTACCCTTTTTTTACAATGATATAGGTTTTATAATTCCTGCCAGTATTTTAACTTTTATAGGGCTGTACGATGATATTAAGAGTGTTTCCCCTTATGTTAGATTATTTGCGGAGTTTATTGTTGTCTCAATGGCAATATATTTCGTTGGAGGAATTATTCAACCTTTTCAATTTTTTATTTTGGTATTAACTGGAATAGCTCTAGTCAACGGAGTAAATATGGTTGATGGAATGGACGGAGTCTGCGCTGGAACGGCAATAGTGAGTTTGTTATTCTTTTCTTTGATATCCAAAAATTACGAACTGTTGATCTTTGTTTTGGCTATTTTGGGTTTTTTATTATACAATTTGCCACCAGCCAAAATCTTTCTTGGTGATGCGGGCTCTTATCTTTTGGGCTTTGTTTTGTTTTATTCCTTTTCCTTTCTATCCGGAAGGTCTGGTAGAGGTGGTTATTTTATCTCACTAATTATCACTGGATTTTATTTTACCGATTTGGCTTACGCTGTCATAAGACGTTTACTTAGCAAAAGATCTCCTTTTTTAGGAGATAAAGAGCATATTTATGATAAAATTCGAAAAAAATATAAAATAAAACCATTGGTTGTGGCATTAGTTACATATATTATTTCCGCTGTTTTTGGTATGATAGGATTAATTACTTGGGATTTTCAATTAATAGGTGTTATAATTGTATTGGTAGTATTTATATTTATAGGTTATCATTTTAATTTATACAAATATGAGTGATTGAAGGATATATTATATCAAATATATTTGGCGGAGAGATCTTTCAATAAGTTTTTTAAAAGTTTTTGTTAGAAGAGGTGTTGTTATGATAATTTTAAAAGGTAATTATGGTGATTATATGAAACTTCGGCCTGTATCAGTTAAAAAGATTTTCTTAGACGAGTCGAAGTTGAGAAACAACAAAGATCCTGATATTTACGAGAAATATATCTATGAATTGGAAGGAAGGTTTGGAAATTACAAATGGTTTAATAACGAGTTCAATTTGGAAGAAAAAGGTAATGGGAAATTGGCTACGCTTACTATTGATATAGAATATATCCCTCTGATATTGACAATCTTGAGGATTAACGCTTTTTTTAAGTCAAAAAAGAAGAGTATGATTTCAGTTCTTTCTTCTGATCATGAAAACCAAACTTCTGAGATAATTGCAGAGGATTCTTTTATATATTCTTTGAATGAAAGTAATAATTTATCATTTTTGTTTTTAAGAAAAATAGATAAAAGTTTAATTGAACATCACTTAATTTTTACCAACAACTATGGAGATAATTTTGATATGCACATAGAAAGTGATCGCAAGAGTATAAAGAGTTTTTATAAAAATCTGTTGAACGAAACTAACAATTTTCGGGTAGCGATACTTCCAAATATAGCTCAAAAAATCACTCCATTTTATGAAAAAATAATAGAAAAAATAGCTATTGTTAATTATGAAAATGTTAACAATATTACAGACGATTTTTTCACTTTGTACAATCTCAACCCAAAAGAATTTCTTAACAATTCTGAAGCTCGAAAAGAATTAGAGAGGTATACAAATTATCTTTTTAATGGGAAAAATGATGAAGAGGATTATTCTTTCGATAATGATATAGACGATGTCGACATAGATTTTACTATAAAGAATATGGAAGATATAGAAGACGAGCTACAGGATATTGTAGATTTGCAAAACAATGATCAATTCTTGGGTAGTTCTTATTATTATAATGAAACGTACGATTTGTTCATTGAAATGGAAGAAGAGTTTATGAATTTAATGGATCATATAATTTTCGACGGAAATTTGAAAAAGCAGGATAAAGAATATTATTTAGAAAAAATTAAAAGAATGATCAATGAAGTTTCCTTAATATTTCAAGATTTAAAAGAAAAAAAAGAGTTTGAAAGAGAACTTTTGTTAGATATGGTAAACGCTTATGGAATTGAACATATTACCAATAAAAAAGATTTAATTTCTGAAATTTTTGAAGAGGTAGATATGAGTAAGGACCTAAACGAAATATATGAAATTTCGGAGGATAAGATTTTGAACGATTATAAAAATTGGTATAAAGATCTAATATTTAAAAAAGGTAAAAGTATGAAGGAAGTCACTAACAACTAATCTCAAAGATAATTCCCCTTTGGTTAATTCAACAAAGGGGAATTATCTTAAGAACTTCAAAATCCAATAAGGCGTTAAAGTATCCATTTCTATAATGATATTTAATAGATTTCTCCTTTTCCGAGCTTGTAGTCTACCAATTTCAATTTTCTTATTATGGGTATATCGTAAGGACATCTTTCTTCACATATTCCGCATTCTGTACAATCTTTAAAGGTTTTATTGAGTTTGGAATAAGACATTTTAGCCTCGTTTTGGTTTCCAAACCAGAATGCCAATCTTTCTCTCAGTGCATAATCTGGAGCCTCGTGAGGTTGATAATCCCTCATTTGTCTATCATACCATCCTTCGTATTCAAACACTTTCATTATTTCTATATCTTCTGGGCAAGGCAAACATTTACCACATTGTCTACAAACATAATTTCCAAGTTCGGGAGCACGATAATACAAATTTTCTATGGATTTTTTAAGTAAAGGTTTAAAGTTTTCAGCAATCTGAATATCTTTTCTTAACATTTCTTCGGAGTTTGCTCCTACAACCATCACATCTAAATTTTGATTTAAAGCATAGTTTAAGGCATCATAAGTAGATCTATAAAGATAACCATCTGCAAAAGCCTTCATGCCAACAATTCCCATGTTTTTTGATCTTGCAAATGGAATGACTTCTTTATAAGTACTGGGGAAATTAAATATATCTAAGTAGTTAAAACCTGTCATCAAAACATCTAAGTCTACTGCTTTTATGAGTTTTAGTGCATAATTTCCCAAACCGTGGAAAGACACACCTAAAGCTCTTATAATTCCTTCTTTTTTTGCTTGAAATAGATAATCTAAGGCCGAATCATTTCCCAATAAGGCTTCAACATCTTCCTCAGTGGTAACATGGTGAAGAAACAAAATATCTAAATGATCGGTATTCAGGTTCTTTAAGGTTCTTTCTACAAAGTATTGAGCATTTTTCTTATCTCGAGCATGGCACTTGCTAGCAAGAATTACTTGGTTTCTTCTGTGTTTCAGGGCGTATGCAATTTTATTTTCAGATTCACCATCTCCGTATTCAGCTGCAGTTTCAACGTAATTACCCCCTGACATTATATAAATATCCATTAATTTGGAAACATCATCCTTTGAAATTTCCAACATATGAAATCCACCTAATCCTAAAAGAGAAACCTCAAACCCAGTTTTGCCTAAGATTTTTTTCTTCGTAAAAATCACCTCCATAATTTTAGATCACGTTAATTCATTTTTGACCTGTTTTAATAACATTCTTATAGGTAAATGCTGTGGACATTCTTCTTCACAATCCCCACATTCTTCACAAATAGAGGCATCTATACCTTGCTTTATCAAAGATTGATATCTTTCTTTTGCCTCTAGTAAGTTATCAAATATATAACCTTCATTGTAAATGCTAAAAATTGTAGGAATAGGTATACCATTTTTGCAAGGTACACAATAATTACATCCAGTACAATCGATCTTGGATTTACTCTTATAAATATTTCTTACCTGTTCAATTGTTTTTAATTCTCTTTCACTTAAGGAATTTGGATCTGAATCATCTGCTGCTTTGAGATTTTCTATTACCTGATCCATTGTGGACATTCCACTTAGAACAGTAGTAACCTCGGGATGGTTCCATACCCATCTTAACGCCCAATACGCCGGTGACTTGGTTTTATCTAAATCACTCAAGATATCGACAGCTTCTTGAGGTAGTTTGTTGGCCAATTTTCCCCCTCTAATTGGTTCCATAATAACTACTGCCAGTCCTTTTCTTTTTGCATACTTTAATCCTGCAATTCCGGCTTGAAAATGTGTATCAAGATAATTGTATTGTATTTGACAAAAATCCCAGTTATAAGAATCAACGATCTTTTTAAAAGTTTTGAAATCATCGTGAAAGGAAAATCCTGCGAACTTTATCTTTCCTTTTTCTTTGGCTTCATCCAGAAAATTCAGAACCTTTAGATTAGAAATCTTATCCCATCTTTCTTTGTTCAAAGAGTGTAAGAGATACATATCTATATATTCAGTATCAAGCTTTTTTAATTGTTCATCTAAATATTTTTCAAAATCTTCGTACTTATTTGCTAACCAGACTGGGTTTTTAGTGGCTAAGTAAACTTTTTCCCTGTAACCATCTTTTAAAGCTCTACCAACAAAGTATTCACTATTTCCTTGGTGGTAAGGATACGCAGTATCAACATAATTTAGGCCATTATCAATAGCGTATCTTAGCATTTTTGTGGCATTTTCTTCATCAATTTTAGAAGGATCGTCATTCAAAATAGGCAGTCTCATACATCCAAAACCCAATGCAGAAAGTTTTATATCGTACTTACCAAATTTTCTATATTTCAAAGAAACACCTCCAGTATATTATTATTATTATTATTTATCAACTTTGAAATTAATTTGATAGATAAACTTATTCTAACTTAATTATATCAAAAAAAAATTAATAAATTCTTTTTTCATAAAAGGTAGAAACAATAAATTTGATTATGTTATAATAAAATACAGTAGGAATAATTGAAAAAAATTTCATACTTGTATCCGAGGAGGTTTTTTAAATGTTGTCGCAAGATATACTCGACTTTTTTTCAAATACCGGTTTTATGAATATTTCATGGCCTCAGGTTTTTATGATAATTCTTGGATTGGTTATTATATATTTTGCAATATCAAAACACGCAGAACCTCTTCTTTTAATTCCTTTGGGTTTTGGTATGGTTATAGCTAACATTCCTCCGGAATTAACAGGTATTCTTATGCCTCCTCAGAATGGGCACGCAGGTGGATTGTTATGGTATATAAAATTGGGGTTGGATACAGAAATCTATCCTCCATTGATTTTTCTAGGTATTGGAGCATTAACTGATTTTTCTTATTTGATTGCAAACCCAAAATTGATACTTCTAGGTGGAGCTGCTCAGGTAGGGATATTTATTAGTTTTTTACTGGCAAGTTTTTTAGGTTTTGATCTTCATTCTGCTGCCGCAATAGGTATTATTGGAGGTGCAGATGGTCCAACTTCCATATACATAGCTTCTAAATTTTCTCCTGATTTAGTCCCTGTTATTGCGGTTGCGGCATATTCTTATATTTCTCTTATCCCCGTACTACAACCTTTGGTTTCAAAGTTATTAACCTCAAAACGGGAAAGAAAAATAAGGATGAGAAGGTTAAGAGAAGTTTCCAAAACAGAAAAAATAATTTTCCCTATTTTGACAACTGTCGTGGTTGCTTTAATTGTTCCTCAGACACTACCTTTAATAGGTATGCTCATGTTGGGTAACTTATTAAAAGAATCCGGGCTTACTGGTAGATTGGCTGAAGCAGCCTCTCGTTATATCCTAGACACAGTAACAATACTTTTAATGCTATCTGTAGGTGTTTCTGCCACGGCTGACATATTTTTATCTTTTGTAACCTTAAAAATCATGTTGTTAGGGGCAGTTGCTTTTATAATTGCAATGGCTAGTGGGATAGTATTCTCAAAATTGATGAATTTATTCTTGAAAGAAAAAATTAATCCATTAATTGGAGCTGCCGGTGTTTCAGCAGTTCCAAATTCTTCTCGCGTTGCTCAACATATTGCTCAGGAAGTTGATCCAGGCAATTTTATTTTAATGCATGCAATGGGGCCTAACGTAGCAGGAGTAATAGGCTCGGCAATTGCTGCTGGCTTATTTTTAAGTATACTATAATAAAATACTATAATAAATGAGGAGGCATAATCAAATGCAAACAATAAAAAAACAGTTTAAAGTGAATATAAATTATAATTATTGTAAAAAATGTGGTATCTGTTCTTGGATTTGCCCAGTAAATGCTATAATAGAAGAAGAATTCGGTAAACCCGTTGTTCCATTCCAAGAAAAATGTACGGGATGTTTGCAATGTGAACGAATGTGTCCTGATTTCGCTATTAGCATAAAACAATTAGATCAATAAAATGGACACTCTTTTTAAAAGAGGTGAATTTAATGGGAGAAATGCTTTTTTTACAGGGGAATGAGGCGGTTGGAATGGCAGCTATAAAAGCAGGATGCCGTTTTTTCGCTGGTTATCCTATAACCCCATCAACCGAAATCGCTGAATACATGTCTAGAGAATTGCCAAAGGTTGGAGGCACTTTTATACAGATGGAGGACGAGCTTGGAAGTGCAGCTGCAATAATAGGTGCTTCTCTTGCCGGTGTAAAATCTATGACCGCTACAAGTGGCCCCGGGTTTTCGCTCATGCAAGAGGCCTTAGGATATGCTATTATGACAGAAGTACCCTGTGTATTTGTTGATGTTATGAGAGGAGGTCCGAGCACAGGGCTTCCTACAAAACCCTCTCAAGGAGATATTATGCAAATAAGGTGGGGAACTCATGGAGATCACCAAATTATTGCAATATATCCTTCTACAGTGGAAGAAGTTTACACATATACTGTCACAGCGTTCAATTATGCAGAAAAATACAGAACGCCGGTTATTTTAGTTTTGGATGAAACTTTAGCTCACATGAGAGAAAACGTATATTTTGATTACGAGAAGGAGAATCCTCAAGTTGTAGAAAGACTAAAGGAGGTCGATTTAGGAGAGGAAGAATTATTTTTACCTTTTGACATAGATGAACAATTTGCTGTAAATCCATTAGTTGAAATGGGAAAAACAAGATTTCACGTTTCTGGCCTAGTTCATGATGAAAGTGGTTTTCCTATAAGGGATCCAAGCATGATATCAAAAGTAATTGAACACCTTGATTCAAAAATTAGATTATCTGCGGAAGAAATTTCTATCTATAACGAATATATGCTACAAGATGCCGATATAGTAGTAGTTGCATATGGTAGTGTAGCCCGAAGTGCTTTGAAGGCCGTTAAACAAGCTAGATCAGATAAAATTCCTGTAGGCTTCTTTAAACCTATCACTATTTGGCCTATGCCTACCTCGAGACTTAAATTAATATTTAAAAATGCTCAAAGTATAATTGTTCCAGAGATGAATGCAGGCCAGTACGCTAAAGAGATGTCACGGTTGAATAAATTGAACAAACATGTAGAATCTTTGACTAAAACTAATGGTGAGTTGATAACACCTGATGAAATATTAGAAGTGATTATGAAAATGTGGGTTCAAATTACGGAGATGTGAATAGAATGGAAGTAAAGTTCCCAAAAAAGTATCAAAAAAAAATTAATTCTGCTTATGTAAATCCAGGTATTGTTCTTTTACTCAAAAACTTTACAAAAGAAGTTCTTTTTGAGTTTGAGGTTACGATTAAAATTCATTTTGATCCACTTAAAGTTCCAGACAACTTGTATAAATTAATAAAGATTTTTAATTCATTTTCAATTTTCACAATTAAAAACATAGAAGAGACTAATTACATAGAAGAACAAAAAGTAAAAATAAGTAGTTCTCAAGGGGAGAACGGTGTTGAAATTACTTACGAAACACTTCAAAAAGAAGAAAGCATAGTGTTGTATGAGTTAATTAAAAATGCATCGCCATTACTGGGATCAATACTCACTGATATTCTTCTAAATTCCTCAAAAATAGCAAATGTGTTCATGGTTTCAAAAATCATATTAGAAAAAGGGTATGAGCCCGAAACGTCTATAGATGAAATGATATATATTACTATGACAGGAATAACAGGTGACTTTGCAGGAGGTTTTAATAGGGCCATCTTATTTGTGGAGGACAGTAATGATTTCAAGGTTCAAAGAGCTATAGGACCTGTAAATGAAATAGAAACCCAAAAAACTTATGAAAGGTTTGAGACAATTGAAAAAAACATAGAAGACTATTTGTCTCAATATAAAGTTGGGATGAGTTATTTTTCAAATTTAGAAGAAAAAATAAAAAATATTTCTATTAAAAAGGAATCGTTATTAAGTCAAGATCTTTTTAAGTACGCAATTGAGTTGAATAGAAGTATCAAAATACCAGTAAGTCAAGTTGATGAAAAGATCATAAATTTACTCGATTTAAAGGGAGAAGTAGCAATTTCACCAATAGAAATAGAAAACCATAAACTTGCTTTTTATCTTTGCGATAATAGATACAACGGGAAACCAATAACAGATGATCAACTTGAGATTTTGGATTACTATGCCAAAGAAAGTGGAATGATGTGGCAAAATAAAATATTTCAAAATATCTTAAAAAAAGATGCTCAAGTTGATACCCTCACAGAAATTGGAAACAGAAGAAGTTACGAAAATTATATTTCTAATATAAAATATCTAAAAAATCAGGAAATAGCTTTAGTAATGCTAGATTTAGACAATTTCAAAGATGTAAACGATACCTATGGCCATGAAGAAGGAGACAAACTTCTAAAAGGATTTGCCCAAATATGTGTTAATAATTTAAGAAAAGAAGATAGTATATTCAGATATGGGGGCGATGAATTCGTAATAATTTTTGAAGGTGCTAAGAAAGATGAGGTTTATTCTATTTTGGAAAGAATAAACCGTAAACTAAAACAAGAGATGAACGTTACTTTTTCTGCTGGTGTATCCTACGGTAACAGCCATGAAATAAATTCACTTTTCAAAATAGCCGACCAAAATTTGTACAAGGTAAAAGCAGAAGGGAAAAATAAGATTTTTGTCAGTTAAGATATCAGACCGACGCCCCGTATTTTAAAATCAAAATCTTATGTTTGAAAACTTTTTTCTATAGTATTCATTTATTCAGCCCAAGGCCACATCGAGAACAAGCATCAACAAAAAACCAAAGATCAGTGAGAAAGTAGCCGCTCTCTCGTATCCATGAGAATGAGTTTCTGGGATTATCTCATCGCTAATAACGTACAGCATAGCTCCTCCCGCAAACGAAAGGAAAAAAGGTAGGGCTGGTTCCATTAAAAGCACTAGAGATGCACCAAGTAAACCACCTATAGGTTCAACTAATCCTGTCAAAAAACTCCAAAAGAAACTTTGCTTTTTTGAATAATTAGCTTTAAGCAAAGAGAAAGCTGTAGCTGCTCCTTCTGGGATATTTTGCAATCCTATAGCTACTGCTACAGTGATGCCGTTAGCGATCATCCCACCACCAAAACTCACCCCCACAGCCATTCCTTCCGGAAAATTATGGAGTGCAATGGCGATAACCAACAACCAAATTTTTTTTAAACGCGCTAATTCAGGTCCTTCATGTCCTTTTAAGAAATGTTCATGAGGGGAATAAGTATCCATCAATTCAATAGCAAGTGCGCCGAGAAAGATCCCTAAAATAGTTATAAATATTCCACCCGTGTCTAATGATGGAATTATGAGAGAAAAAACAGTTGCTGCAAGCATAACTCCGGCAGCAAAGCCTAAAAACATATCTAAATTTTTTTCGCTTAACTCTTTTTTGAGAAACAAAACTGGAATTGCGCCCAATGTAGTTGCCAGACCTGCTAATAGACTTGCCAAAGTTCCAAATACCCATATTTGAGTGCCTGTTAATCCGTCCATCTTAGACCTCCTTGTAGGTTTTTTTATTTTATCTAAATTAGTGAAGAATTTTAAATTCAAAAACTTGTTAATATTTTTTAGAGACACACTTTTTTGTAACAGCAATGAATAATTGTAATATCTTTGTTTTGTGAAGATGTTACAACCAATATAACATTCACTGAGATTCTTGGTTGCCACTTCTTGTTATATCTGGTATAATTTAATGATCTTTCAGGGGGGTAGCAATCTGTAAAGGGTATTGAACGAAATTATCTAATATTTAAAATAAAAAACCAGTCGATTTATGCTATAATTAGAAATAATAGGAAAATTAAAGAACATTCAATAGGAGGAATCAAATGGCCAACGATAAAAAACAAAAAAGAGGTAATAGTTTTAACTTCATAATAATAACATTAATTTTCTTCGCTGGGTTAGCTATCTTTCAGTTTTTCATGTACAGAAATCTTCAGCCACAGTTTCAAGTTATATCAAGAGATATCGAATTTACTGTTTATGAAGATTTTTCCGTGGATTTTGCAACAGAAGTGGAAATACGAACAGAAAAGGAGAATGATTACGAAACCTTGATACAAGGATTTAACACCCCCAATGTGGAAAAACTTTCTCTTTTTCAACAATCTTTGGATAAATTAAAAGAACAAATCCCAAGGGATTTCGCGGTTTTATCCTATGAGTCAACCGTAAATTCAAATTTCCCCATGATTTATGTTTATGAAAACGTAAAGTTGGAAGGGTTTGTTTACGTAAACGATAAAGGAAACATTGAATTTTCTCTTCCTGGGCAACCTCTAAGTGCTCAAAATGAGCAAGTTACTGTGACCATCCATTATCCACATGATTGGAAAGTTTTAAGTGTGACTCCCACTCCTTCTTATATAGAGCAGAACGTTATAGGATATTCACATACTGGAGTGTTTGGTTATCCCACCCTAGAATTTAAATCTGAATAAACTATTGTAATGATGGGGGAATGGTAATGGTTATTTTATATTTATTAGTTTTTCTGTCTCTTACAATATCAATTGTAAATATTTTTCTTATGATCCGTTTAGGTCACTTTTTACAAGAAAACGACGCTACACAGAAAAACTATGAAAATTTAGAAGAAGATAAGAACCTTTTCTTAGCAAGATTTCAAAAGATAACTTCCACAAGATTAAGGGCCTTAGATAATAAAATAGAATTGGTTGACCAACTTATGAAAGATTTAGACGATGCTTATGCTAAAACTTTTTCATTGTTGACAGATTTAGAAAGGAAGTTAGATTCTCATAAATGGCAAGAATTTGAATCTAAAGTCCAACACACAAAAAGGGAAGAAGATGAAAAGGGCAATAACAATCAAAAAGAAACAATTGAAAAAGACGATAGGGTTAGGGTGTACGAGCTTTCAAGAAAACTAAATATGTCAAGTAAAGAGTTGATCGATTTTATTAACACAAATACCGATTTGGATGTTTCTAACCATTTAGTAAAGTTGACATCAGAAGAAGAAAAAATAATATTTGAAAAAATCAAAGAAGACCCGCCTGTATCGTCTAAGAAAGAAACCAATGTTTCAAATGTGAATGTAGATAAAGGTATGAGCACAGATTATAGTAACTACAAATACGACAAAACTAACAAAATTCTGGAGTTTTTCAAAAATGGTTACACTCCCCAAGAGATAGCTAAGGAATTGAAAATAGGTGTAGGAGAAATAATGCTCGTATTAAGTTTATTTAACGATAAGGAGAAATAAAGATGAACCTTTCCTTTTTAAAAGAGTCAGGCAAAATTTGAATTTTTCCTATCTCTGATAGGATTTCAGCGGTTTTTTTTACTGTAAATTCACTGGTCTCGAACAAAAGATATTTAGTTTTTAAAAGATGAGAATATTTAGATATCTTTTTAAAAAAGTTTTGACCATCGGCTCCCCCATCTAGGGAAATTCTTGGCTCGTAACTTAGTAAATGACTTTTTTCTATAAAAGAAGTTTCAACATATGGAGGATTGGAGATTATTAACTCTACTTCATGAATCTCTTTCAAAAAAGGATCTAAGCAATCACCAATTTTAAACTCAACATTGACGCCTAATTTCTTAGCGTTGTATTGGGCTATTTTTATTGCAGATTCTGAAATATCTGAAGCTTGAACTTTTGTTTTTGGTAGTTGCTTTTTTATTGATATTGCTATTACACCAGATCCTGTTCCCATATCAATTACATGTTTTATACCTTTATCATTTATAAGATTGATTGCTAATATAACTAAATCTTCAGTCTCTATCCTTGGTATTAGGACGTTTTCATCTACAAAAAAATCATTTCCTAGAAAAGATACCTTTTTGGTAATATATTCGATAGGATACCCCTCTTTAAGGTGTTTAACTAAAAAATCGAAAGTTCGCTGAGAAATTTCGACTTGCGATTCTTTCAAATAAAACGATATATCTTTGTCTTCAATTTTTGATAATATTTTTAATATACGAAAAGGGGAGATTTTAAACTCCCCCTGAATTTTACTCACTAACTCTGTTATCTTCATTATCTTACCTCAAATTCCTAAAAGATTTTTAACTTCGTCACTGGCCATTTGTGGATCCCAAGGGGGATCAAAGGTAAGTTCGATATTTACATCGTTTATGTGTTCTATTTCTTTTACCTTCTCTTTAGCATTTTCTATTATCAAACCTGCCAAAGGACACATTGGGGTGGTTAAAGTCATCAAAATGTGAACGTTATTATTTTCATCGATATCTATTTTGTATATCAAACCTAAGGAAACGATATCGAAGCCAATTTCCATATCATAAACTTCTTTCAAAGCATTCATGATTTTATCTTTTTCTATATCAGGCATGTGTAATCCTCCTTTAAAACATATCAGAATTGAGAATTATTGAAGATTCTTCTTGAAATTTTTGGAATTCAGTTGGTAAAACTTTATCAAAGTATTCTTGAGCTTTTTTGTCTTTTAAGGTAAAAATTATTTGATCCTTTGCTTCTTCAAAAGTTAACTGTTTTTCTGGGTACTTTCTCTCTATTTTTAAAAGGGCATAAGTATTGTTTTGTGCATCGTATAAGAGCGGGGTAGTAATAAATCCTGGAGGATTGCTTTTTACAGTTCGCACAATCGAATTTGAATCGTCTTTAAGGATTATTCTCATAGAGGTAGCCGAACCGGTTTGTTCGTATACTTCATCATATGTGTAATAACCTTCAATAATGCGATTGTATGTATAAGATGCATCTTCTGTGCTATTGAATATAATCAGCTTTATATCTGCTGAGGGCTCAGATTTATAGCTAGCTTTGTTATTTTGGTATTCTTCAGTCATTTCTACGTCGCTTACTTCTGTTTCTTGAATAATTTTCGTATAAAGTGCGGAGATAGAATTGTTATATAATGTTGAATAATACGCATCCTCTAAATAATTTGTTTTTGAGGTGTAACCTAATGCAAGCAAATAATTATCAATTTCTTCGTCGGGTATTCCAACATCTTTAAAGGTTTTAGAAAAGTTTTCTTCAATGTTACTCCATATATGCTCGCGTTGTAAATCTATGTTTTTTTGTTCGACGAATTGTATAAAAAGAACTTGATTGACGATCTTTAAAGCTTGATCCTGCAAGTAGGTGTTCATGAGATCAACACCTGTAGCTGTTTTAGTTAAGGCAGAATAAAACTCGGGATAAGAATTATAAATATCCGATAAAAGATATACTATCATAGATCTAGATACTAGGAGTTCTTCACTGAGTGTTTCATCGTTAACTTTTGCAAAAATTGCTTGTTCCAATGGTTGATAAATTATTTTTGGGTAAAGAACAGTAGAAATTAGAAATACAAAAAGTAACAAGAAGTTAGTCTTTTTCATCAATGTGTTTTCCTCCTCATAAAATTCCTTCTTCGATGAATCTCTTAATAGGATTGAACGTTTTTCTATGCTCTGATATTATACCATACTTTTTTATGCTTTCAATGTGTTTTCTGGTCGGATACCCTTTATGGCTTATAAAATCATAATTAGGATATATTTCATGTAAATGCTTCATATATAAGTCTCTTTCATATTTTGCTACGATAGATGCGGCACCTATCAAAGGAGATATTTGATCGCCTGTGACTATGCATTCGTAGTTATAATCAAGTTTAAAGAACTTTCCATCAACAATAACATAATAATCGTTCACATTTCTCCCCACCACTTTTTCCAACAATTTTATAATTGATACCTCGGTCGCCTTGAATATATTTATTTGATCTATTAAATCGGAAGTTGAAAAATTACTATAATATTGGAAATTTTTCGTTATTTGAAAGTATCTCTTCTCTCTTTCTTTTGGAGATAATAATTTCGAATCTCTTCCAATTTTTGCTAATAACTCACATTCTTTTTTTGATTCTATGACAACAGCACCAACAAAAACAGGCCCAGCTATTGGGCCCCTTCCAGCTTCGTCAATACCAATTATCTTTTTGTACTTTTTTAATAAAGTCATTTCAATATTTTCCAACATCTAACCACCTTTGCAAAATACCGTTCATTCTTTTTCGTAGGGAACTCCATCTGCAGCGGGTGCTCTTGTCCTTCCAACAAATCCGCCAACAACTATTAACGTCAAAACGAAAGGCAACAAATTTAGTAAAGCTTTGATTTCTGAGGGGAGAACCATCAAAGTTTGAAGTTGGATGTTCATAGCTTCTGCAGCACCGAAAAGCAACGCCGCCCACATGGTACCAATTGGATTCCAGTTTCCTAATATCATAGCTGCCAAGGCTATGAATCCTTTTCCAGCAGGCATCTGCTCTTGAAACTGCCCTATATCACCTAAGGCTAGATACATTCCTCCTAATGCAGCAAGTATCCCACTCATTAAAACTCCAAAGTATCTTATCGCTTTAACATTCACACCTAACGTATCTGCAGCTCTCGGATTTTCACCTACGGAACGCATTCTTAAACCTAAAGGAGTTTTGTAAAGTAAAAACCAAGAACCTATGATGACTACTATGGCAATGTAAAAGAAGGAACTAATTTCTCCGAAAATTTCCCCGATGAAAGGAATGTTTTGGACTGCTTCTATTTTTACCGTAGGGATTTTAGATACAAAATCTGTTTGCCCTTCTTGGCCAAAAATTGGTCTCATTAAAAAACCAGTGAATCCTTGGGCAATCAGAATCAAAGCTGTAGCAGAAACGATTTGGTTTGCTGACCATTCTATTGAAACATAGGCATGCAAAAATGACAAAATCAGACCTCCAAGCATACCTAAAAGCAGCCCAAGCCAAGGGTTCCCAGTAATAAAAGTAAAAGCAACCCCGATAAAAGCACCTAATTTCATAATACCTTCCAAGGCGATATTTGTTACCCCGGTTATTTCACTGTAAACTCCTCCAATTCCTGCAAAAATTAAAGGTAATGCAGAAAGAATCGTCAATTTATAAAATAAAGGTGAAGCAAAAGCAGTAAAAATAGCTTCAAACCAATTCATTCTTCTTCACCACCTTGAAGTAGTTTGGGTGATTTTTTCTTTCCAAGTTGAGAAGCTTTTATGATCCAAGTTCTTATGATCCTGTCTGCAGCAACAAAATATATTATTATACCTTGAATTACTACAATAATGTCATCTGGTACTCCTATAGTTTGCATTGCATTCGAACCAGATCTCAGCGAAGAGATTAGAAAAGCTGCAAAAATAATTCCTATAGGATTGTTTTGACCAATCAGAGCTATAGTTATTCCATCAAAACCTCTATCGCTTGTGAAGGCTCCAAAAATTCTATGATGAACAGACATAACTTCTAGAGCCCCAGCCAAGCCAGCCAAAGCTCCTGAAATAGCCATTGTAAGTACTATATTTTTGCTTATCGATATTCCTCCATATTCTGCGGCATATGGATTGAAACCAACGGCTTTAACTTCGTACCCTGTTGTTGTTTTCTCTAGTATAATATAAATAACAATAGCCGCAACGATTGCTAATAAAATACTAGAAGGAATGCTAGATGCTTGAACTGTTAATAAGGAAGGTAGTTGAGCGCTTTGTGAGATTTCAGGAGATTTTGGAACGCCTGCACCCACAGCAAAAGGACCGGCTACCAGATAGTTCGTAATATGATAGGCTATCCAGTTCAACATTATCGTACTTATAACTTCGTGTGCACCTGTTTTGGCTTTAAGCCAACCGGCTATAGATGCCCAAAAGGCTCCCCCAGCCATACCAGCAACAATAGTCAAAGGTATGGCAATAGCGGAAGGTACGTTGCCTAAGCTCAGTCCTACCGTTACGGCCATTATCCCTCCCATGGCCATTTGACCTTCCGCACCTATATTGAAAACTCCCGCTCTAAATCCGAATCCTACAGCTAAACCAGTGAGTAACAAACTGGTCATTTTTGTTATGTTGTCAGCCCAGGAAAGTCTGCTACCGACTGCGCCTCTAATCATAGCTCCATAGGCTTTTAGAGGGTTTTCACCTATGGCTAATATTATAACGGCTGCGATTAAAAGTGAAACCATAACAGCTAAAAAAGGTACTAGAAAAGATATCCATCTTGATTTCAGAAGTTTTGACGAAGAAGTCACTTTATTAGCGCCTCCTATTTATAGACTTTTTATTTCTCCAGCCTCTTCCATTAATTTTACTTCATCCAAACTCTTTCCTGCCATCATTAGACCGATTTCTTCTATCGAGAATTGACCATTTTCAAATTCACCCATGGATTCTCCTTCATACATAACCATTATTCTATCAGATAAAGACAAGATTTCTTCCAGTTCCATAGATATTAGCAAAATCGCCACACCTTCATTTCTCAAATGCATCAATTCTTTGTGAACGTATTCAATTGCTCCGACATCTAAACCTCTTGTAGGTTGAGAAACGACTATAAATGTAGGTGAAGTTCCTATTTCTCGGGCTATGATCACTTTTTGTTGGTTACCACCAGATAAGTTTCCGGTAAATAGGTCTATCTCAGGTGGCCTAACATCGAATGCTTTTATGAGTTCTTCAGAGAAATCTCTTATATCATCAAACTTTAGGAACCCTCTTTTTGAAAAATTTGGTTTCTCGTGAGATCCTAAAATTAAATTAAAATAATTTGGAAATTCATGAACCATACCTCTTTTTTGTCTGTCCTCAGGGATATGAGCTATACCTAGCTCTCTTAATTCTTTTACAGATAAATTTGTGACGTCTTTCCCTTGAAAATAGTACTTTCCACTTTCGATTTTTCTAAGACCAGTTAAAGCTTCCGCAAGTTCTGATTGCCCATTACCTGCTACTCCAGCTATTCCTAGAATCTCATTTTTTCTAACTTCAAAGGTAACACCTCTCACAGCATCTAATTTTCTATTGTCTTTTACCCACAGATTTTCAACTTTTACAAGTGCTTCGCCGTGTTCTATTTTAGGACGATCTATACTTAGAACTACTTCTCTTCCCACCATCATATTTGCTAATTCTTTTTCGTTTGTATTTGAAGTCTTTACACTTCCAGTAACCTTTCCAAGCCTCATAACGGTAATGTTGTCGCTTATCTCCAAAACTTCTTTCAATTTATGACTTATGAAAATAATAGTTTTACCATCTTGCTGTAGGCTTCTTAGTATTTCGAAAAGTTCTTGAGTTTCTTGAGGGGTTAAAACGGCTGTGGGTTCGTCGAGTATTAATATGTCCGCACCTCTATATAATGTTTTAATTATCTCCACTCTCTGCTGCATGCCTACAGGAATGTCTTCTATCTTTGCTTCTACATCAACTTTGAGTCCGTACTTTTCAGATAATTCTTTTACGTCCATTTTGGCTTTTTTAAAATTGAAAGTGATGCCCCTTTTAGGCTCCTTCCCTAATACAACATTTTCCGCAACGGTTAAATTTTCAACGAGCATAAAATGTTGATGAACCATCCCTATACCATTGGCTATTGCATCGGAAGGACCTTTGATATCAACTTGTTTCCCTTTTATGAAAATTTCACCACTTGTAGGTTGATATAAACCATAAAGTTGATTCATCAAAGTGGTTTTTCCTGCGCCATTTTCACCTATTAGTGCATGTATTTCTCCTTTTTTTACTTTAAATGTAACTTTATCATTTGCAACTACCCTGGGAAATACTTTGGTTATTTCTTTCATGTAAACAGCATAATCATTTAATTCTTCTTCTATGTTATCTGTTTGAGGCATCGGTAACCTCCTTTCTGTTTAAGGACTTAAAGATTTAATAAAGTTTATAAGAAAGTAAATAGTCTACAAAACAGGCGGGAATTTATCCCGCCTGATATTGGAGTAAAAAAGATATGCTATATCAGAATGGGAAGACTATATTACTTGCATTGAAAGAACCTAGCTCAGCTTCGCTTTGAGGAATATTGATTTTTCCTTCCTTAGCTAACGTTTGTAAATAAGCTAATTCCGCAATAACTTCATTTGGTATTAGCCCTTTGGTATATTTCATTGGAGATATTCCAACACCATCATCAACTATACCTAAGTTGTTGTGTCCAGATTGAAAATATCTAGCAGACAATGCTGAATTTATACCTTCAAAAGTTGCTACATCGATCTTTTTTGTAATACTAAGTAATACGTAACCTGGTTGCATGTAATCTTGATCCACATCAACTCCTATTGCAAAATAGCCCTGACCTTTTTCATAATATTTATCTATAACTTGTTGTAGAGGGGCATTTGCTGGCAAACCGTAGAAAGACATTCCAGTTTCTTTTGCGGCATCGATGACTCCATTTCCTGTTGCACCAGCGCACGCGAAGACTATATCTGCACCGTTACCGTATTGAGAAAGGGTTAACTGTTTTCCTTTTGCGGGATCCTCGAAACTAGCGGCGTAACCGATTATAACTTGAACATTGGTACCATGAATTTGATTGTAAGCAGCAACTCCTGCTCTGTAACCTATTTCGTATCTTTTGACCGGTGGTATTTCTAGGCCACCTACGAAACCTATCCTACCTGTTTTAGTCATTGCGGCCGCTACGTATCCGCCTAAGAATCCTGCCTCATGTTCTTTGAAGGTGTAAAGAGCTAAATTGTTTGGAACCGTTTGACCAGGGGACGGTTCAATATCAATTCCAATAAAAAATGTATTGGGATATTGGGCGGCGATATTGAATAAAGCATCTGCCATCATAAATCCAACACCAATTACTACATCTCCTCTTTGCGCAGCGTTGGTAAGATTTGGAACGTAATCAGTTTGTTCCTTGGATATAATTAATTCTCCTTCAACATTGGGAAGTTGTTCCATAGCCATTTGAACACCAGCCCATGTACCATCGTTGAAAGACTTATCTCCCAAACCGCCGACATCCGTTACCATAATAACTTTTAGAGCAAAAGAACTTACAAACATTAAACTGATTAAACTAAGAACTAACAACTTTTTCATGTTTTCCTACCTCCTTTGGGTAAATTCACTTGTTTTTTAGATCATAAAAGTATCTGACAAACAAAAGAGAAGTTAAGACTAACAAAATTATTCCAAATATATAATTAAAACTATAATCAACAGTGAGAACAGTAGGATAGCCAATTTGACTAAAAACTTCAAGTGGAGTAACTTTTATAAAGCTAAGGATGCTTACCAAAAGCATTGATAATAAAGAAATATATTTTGTGAATTTCTCTTCAAAAATCACAAAGATCGTTAAACTTAAGAAGAACAAGAGAAAGACTTTTGTACCATAAATAGTGTTATAGGTTCTTAAATTAATTTTGTTTACCTTGTCAACGTTAAAATAAGAATTTACACTGGGCAACAACGGATCAATTAGATCGGAAGAACTTAGAAGTTGATTTGAAGCATCTATGAATTTAGATTCGAATTCTGCGTCAGAAAATTTTAAAACATCATGGGCTTGAACTTTCAAAGTGTCTAACTCGTTATAGATATTTCTTTCTGAAATTTCTGAGGAGTTAACAAAATCTGTAATCTCATTTGAAAAATCAAGCGGGATACCCCGATAATTTTCCACTTTGTCAATTTTTAAACCTTCTCTATTCGTTTGAACTGAAGAACCTTGTATTTGTGATAAAACTTGCGAGTTCAAAAGATCGCCTAAAAAAGAACCAAAAATAGATCTATAAAAAGTGTTAACTTGTGAATATTCACTTCCTAAATGGGAGTTTAAACTAGATATGGTTTTGTGTATAGGAGCATGAGGATAAACAACAACATCGTTCAATAGTTGGGTTTCGAAGGCTGAGTTATTGAATTGATTATTTTTTTCCATCAATAGATCATAAGAATAATATGATGGAACGAACAGTGTAATCAGCACCAAAAAGAAGATTGAAAAGTTTATGACCTTTTCAGTCAGCTTAATCTTTTTTCCAAAACTTTTAAATAGTAAAACGGCTAAAAACAAAAACACAAAGGTTACTATATAACTTCCATAAAGAAAAGAAGATATTGTATCTGTTATCGGATTGTAAAATACTAAAAGGTATACAAATTCAACTCCAAATACACTCAAAACTGTCACCCAAAGATACTTTCTTAAAAATAAGAATGTAATTAGGATCAAGACAGCATAGATGATAATTCTTATAAAAGCAATGTTAACACCGGCTTTTCCCTCCTCAATAAAAATCTGTGTAACTTGTTGTAATTGATCTCTGGTTTCATTTATTAATGAATTGACATAATTGTAAGAGAGTTGATCTATTGCAATTTGGAGTGGTCTTCCAGTTAAGCCTGATTGAGCAAGTTGTTGAATGCCTTGTTCTAAACTTTGTTTATTTTCTAATATTATTGCGTCGAATTCAGGATTAGTTTCTCCTTCATATATATAGAATCTTTTATCCAAAATTTGTGCATTAGATGGGAACCTTTCTATATTTGTGAATGGAGCGGAATCAACAATTCCCAAAGAATATATGATAACATTACCAAAGTAAGTTAGAGCATCGTTTTCTAAAGATCTTGTATATTCTTGAACGGTTTTGAAATAGGCAGGTAGTGATCTGATCATCTCTTGAGTAATTTGTTCGCCAGAAAGATCAGATTGAACATACACTAAAAATCCGGCAAGAGCTAATTTTTCTTCAATTGTTGTGAATTGAGACTGAACATTGTCGTATATCTGAGATAGATAAGTTTGCACATTTGTAGGTCTATCAATATATTCTGCGCTTCCAATCATCTGAGTTCTATAAAATCTATACAATCCTAAATTGTTAAGTTCTTGAAAGAACAAATAAAATTCTTCATTTGAAATATTTTCCCCTTCGTTGTAGGTCTGAATAAGAGTTTTGTAAACATCTCCCACTGTTTCAACATCAATTCCTAAAGCTGTTAATGAAATAATGACAGTAATTAATAGAATGGTTAATTTCTTCATTTATATCCTCCTATTGCTATAATGTATTGTATAAAACCAAGCAAAGATTAATTTTATTATATCATTTTTTTTGTGGATGTTCAACAAGAGAATTCCCTGATTATACAAGATTATTAGCAATTAAATCTGTTTAAATGAGATTATAGGTATTTAAGTACATGTTTCATTGAAAATTTAAAATTATTAACTGTTGATTGAAAAAGCTCTATGTGGTAAAATAATCCTATAAACAACTTATACGGGGAGAGATTTATATTTTAAAAAAATCTTATATGTTAATTGTTTTTTCTATTCTTTTTGCAGCTCTGTTATTTTCCGAATCTATTTTTTTAGAAGTTGACAATTTCAACATTGGAGAAAGGGCATTTCATATTGATTTAGGAAAAAATTACGCAATAATTGCGGATTATCAAGGCACTATCCATTTTATAGATATCTTTACTTTAGAGAAGGCGGAGTTTACACAGGCTGTCTTACCTATGGGTGGAGCATACGATGGCGAATTTTTTTATGTTATTGACAATTACAATAGGCAATTACTTAAAATTAAAAATAACAAAGCCCAACAAAAATTGGTTTTAGATTCTAAACCTGTTAATATAAAATTGATAAATGGAGAATTATACATATTAGGTACAAATCCTAATAAATTATACATAGTTGATAGCAATCTTTTTGTAAAAAAATCGATGAATATCCCTGTACATAGTCCGTTGATAAGAAATATAGGTGAGCAAGTTTTTATTCCTTTATTTGATAATT
Source organism: Petrotoga sibirica DSM 13575 (assembly GCF_002924625.1). Lineage (GTDB taxonomy): Bacteria > Thermotogota > Thermotogae > Petrotogales > Petrotogaceae > Petrotoga > Petrotoga sibirica. The sequence continues at coordinate 101,450 of NZ_JAHC01000032.1, forward strand.
TTCAAAACAACGTATTTTTAACAGACCTTCTTTTTTTGATCCCTAATAATGATACTTATATCGTAAATTATAATAATATAGAACATCCTATCGATATTGTAGGATACAAAGGGGTTATTTATATGGTTTCATACTACAATGGCAATTTGTATAGGAATGATTTCAGAACACAACCTAAAATTGCACAATTTGGGAAGTACACTACGAACATTGAGATGTACAAAAATAATATTGTAGGCAATTCCTTGATGGGTGGTGTTTATTACTACAATCTTTCCTCTGGGAAAACCGAAGTTATTTTAGAAGAAGTACCAATTAGTGATATTTCAGTTTCTCCTAACGGACAGTATTTATACGCTATATCTCATATAGAAAATAAACTTTATGTAATAGAGGATAAGAAGGTTTATCAAACAATTGATACTTACAATTATCCTATCGATGTTGAATCGCCAACAGACAATATCGTTTTGGTACTTTGTACGGATTCCTCGAGGTTGCAAGTTATAAGATACTTTGAATAAGTGTTTTTATATCAAACACTGTTTTTTGTAATTTATCTTTGTATATGTCAGAAATTTCTTTGAAATCATAATTAGAAGAAACAGCATCATAATAGATAAAGGGTATTTCAGCTGTGTTTTTATAAAAAAAGTTGTAATCTCTTTTTATGTTTTTTAGTACTCTTCGATTCTTTAGGTTGTTAAAAGTTATTGTTTGCCCATCAAAAAAGATTCCAGCCAGAGCACTGTGTAAACGATCAGATATGATTATTTTAGACTCAGAAATTTCTTTGGTTATCTTATTTGAATCTTTAAAAGGGAATTCAGCTGTAATTTTAGTTTCTTTTCTTATGCTTTCAACTAATTCATAATTTTTTAATGCATCTTGTGTTGCATTTATTACTAATGTAGAAAGTGTATAATTTTCAAAGGTTGATAAGAATTCTGTTAAGTATCGCAAATCATGTTCTTCTTTTAAACAAACTGATATTTTGTTTGTTTTTTTGTAAGTATAATTTAAAAAAGGATATGGTCCTACATCTACACCTAGGGAGATATTTTTATTATATTTTGTTGCAAAGACAAAAGATGTTTCATCTCTCAAATTGCCGTAAAGTTTTGGGTAAGAAAGGATTTTCTTTAATTTTTGGAGGCTACGTTTTTCGTTAAAAGAGCCAAAACCTTGGGATAAGAGCAATATGGTTTTATTGAACTTTGCCCCGAGGTGGGCTATATAGTAATAGTACATGAAACTTCTGTAAGAGGTTTCGGATTGAAAAAGGTTTCCTCCTCCAAAGATTATAACATCGCTGTCTTTTATAGTTTTCCTTATTTCGTAAAAATTGAATCTTGAAACAGTGATTATTTGAAATATATATCCTTCATCGAATTCCAACTCGTTTTCAAGAGGTAAGAATAAGATTCCATCAAATTTTATTTCATTTAATATTTGTAAGAAACTTTTTAGTAATAAGTCATCTCCATAGTTCCCGTATCCATAAAATCCAATTAAAAAAATTTTTTTCATCTCTTCTCCTCCAAATTAATTATTTAGAAGTTATTATTTAGGAAAATGTTGCTTTAGAAAAGAAAAATAGAATAGATATAATAAAGGCAGGTGAAAATTATTGTTTGATAATATTAATTTCGAAATAATTCCAAATACTATGGATGCATTGTCTTTAAGACAAAACGTAATTTCTCAAAATATAGCAAATTATGAAACCCCTGGTTATAAAAGGAAGTACGTTGATTTTGAAAATGAGTTACAAAAAGCCTTGAATGAAGATTCAAAATTGACCCTTAAAGTTAATAGAGACCAACACATAAATAATACCTTATCTTTAGAAAAAATTCAACCAAATATTCAAATAGATGATTCCAAATCGCTCAGAGATGATGGTAACAACGTCGATCCCGATATGGAATTGATCAGGATGACTCAAAATACTTTAAAATACAATACTTTATCTAGGTTGATGACCTATTCAATACAGAGATATGAAACAGCTATTAGAGGTGGTAAATGATGGATGGGTTATTTAAGGTTTTAGATATTGCTGCGAGCGGTATGACAGCAGAGAGATTTAGGTTAGACGTTATATCTCAAAATTTGGCTAATTCGGATACAACCAGGACAGAAGAAGGTGGGCCATACAGAAGAAAAACAGTAATCTTTCAAGAAGCACTTAATGAAAGTACAAATGGAAGTAAAAATTTTGGGGGAGTTAAAGTCACTTCTATAGTAGAAGATCCATCCCCTTTTAGATTAGTATATGATCCTAACCATCCTGATGCAGACGCTGAAGGATATGTAAGTTATCCTAACGTTAACGTATTACGAGAAATGGTTGATATGATCTCTGCTCAAAGAGCTTATGAGATGAATGCAGCGGTTGTAAATTCAGCGAAAAGCATGTACAATTCTGCCCTCGGAATAGGTAGATAAATAAGGAGGTAAATATTGATGACCAACGGCATAAATGGAATTAATGGGATTGACCCCAATAAATTAGTTCCAGAAAAAACTAAACAAGAAGATAAAAATTTAGACTTTTCTAAACTATTAAAAGATGCGATTGAGGAAGTAAATTCGATCCAAAAGAATGCAGATAAAGTTGCAGCAGATTATGCGGCAGGTAATATAACGGATATACATCAGGTTATGATTGCAGCAGAAAAGGCTTCTTTATCTTTACAATTAACCACAGAAGTTACGAATAGAATCGTTGAAGCTTATAAAGAAATAATGAGAATGCAGATATAATTTTGTTTTTTCTTATAAAATTAAACAATTTGATCTTTAAATGATTGGGTATTATTACCCAATTTTTTTGTATTATTATATTTTATTAAAATTTAAAAAAAGTTGATAAAAGTTTGTTATAATTTAGGCATAAAAAAATAGTGATTATTATATGGTCTTTATCATGAGAAGATTATCAAACTAAGATTTTGATCCAAAAAAAGTTACAAGGCCAATTGTGGATACACGCCGACCATTAGGCGCAATCCACCACTTCTAAAAAGGAGATAGATAAATGTCAAAATATGACAAAAAACGTCTCGCCTGGTTATTTGACAATATGACTGATACAAAGAGTACCATAGGTGAACAAGTTGCAGATTCTGGTGAGACTATCCCACAAATAGCCGGTCGGGTAGCTTTTGAACAATTGAAACTCACTGGCGAAGATGTGTTACTCGATGTTGGAACAGGCACCGGTGATAAAGCTATTGCAGCTGCTCATATCTGTCGGCAAGTAATTGGTATTGATATTAGTAAGAAGAGTTTAGAGCAAGCCAGGATAAGGGCTGAACTGGAGAATTTAAACAATGTGATCTTTGCTTATGGTGCATTTGAAGAGCCTTGTGTGGAGCTCGAGCTTGCTTTATATGGTATTACGAAAATTCTTGCTGTCTATTCATTACATCATTTACCCGATCAACTCAAGAAAGAAAGTTTGTTTACTCTATCTAATTTGTTGCATCGACCTGGTCGCATAGTAATCGGCGATATTATGTTTTTTGAGGAGCCTAATAAGCATATTGAAAAATTCAATGAGGTATACTATGATGGTGGAGATACCGATTTTCCTTCGCGAGTAGAATACCTAACCGAATGTTTGAAACAGGCAGGAGGTACAACTCGCGTTGAACAAATTCATCCATTGGTTGGCGTGATAATAGCAGATTTCGTATAACAGCTTGTTTGCAACGCTTTGACTGAGTTAAATCACCGATGGATTTGTAAACTCTTCATCCAAAGAGTAGAACTCAGTTAAATCAGCGCTAGATGTAGCACCATATATATTGGAAAAGGCTTAACCATATTATTCACAGCCTCTTTGAAAAATAACCTTTTTGAAGACCTAATCAAAGTTGATGCAATAATCGGTTAGCAAGGTGACTGCTAAGTCAAGAAACAAGCTCAGTAAGCAATGACCAAACATATTATAGGAGGAGATGGTTTTGATGGAAGAAATAATTAAAAGTGCTGAAAAGTACATCGAAGAAAATTCTGAAGTGGATTTAGACAAGTTAGAAGAATTTTTAAAAGGAATCTATGATGAAAAAGACGTTGATGAATACTTTGCTCAGCTTGGTGAAATTTTTTCGGTAATACAAGATTATTATGAAGATCCTTTAGATCTTTTCATGAATGAAGAAAAAGATAATCAATAAGAGCGAGAGAAAAGTAGACAAAAGAGTACAATAAACCAACACAAGAATTGGGGTAGATTCTTGCAGAAACATTAAAAATCCAATAAAGATTCTTTTAAAGGAATCATACAAATGTTAAAGAATGTAAAAGGCGACAAATTTGACGCAGTATTTTTTTGGTCAAAGAACCAGAAAAGGCTTAAAATTTTCAGCAAGAAAGGAGTGGTAAGTATGGATAGTACCGGTAGTTTCATTGAATTTTCTGATCTGCCGCCATAATGATTGAAAGGAGGAGTAAAAGTGAAGGTTGAAGTAAAAGTCGATATAAAAAAATTGATAAACGAAAAGGAGTTTAAACTTCTAAAAGAGTTGTTAAAAGAACAAGAACCCGCAAGAATAGTAGAGATGATCGAAGAATTACCCCACGACGAAAAAATTGTTGTTTTCAGATTTTTACCTAAAGATACCGCTGCAGAAGTATTTTCTCAGTTAGAAAAAGATGATCAAATGGAATTACTCTCTCTTTTTAAAGAAGATAAGTTAAAAGAAATAATAGAGAATATGGAACCTGATGATAGAGCTGATCTTTTAGAAGAGCTTCCTGCTAACGTAGTAAAACGTTTACTTGCTCATCTTTCTAATGAAGAGAGACAAAATACACTTATTCTTCTGAATTATCCAGAATATTCCGCAGGAAGAATAATGAACCCAAATTTTTTGGATCTTAAAGAAAATATGACTGTAAAAGAGGCGCTTCAACATATTAAGAATGAAGGAAATAAAAAAGAAACTATCTACACTTTGTTTGTAATAGATAACACTAGAAAATTGAAGGGCACAGTAGAATTAAAAGATTTAATTTTTTCTGAAGAAGATGAGTTTGTAAAAAATATTATGAATGAAAATCCAACCTTTTCAACAGTTTACGACGATGAGGAAGTAGTTGCAAGAATCATGCAAGATTATGATCTTTTAGCTATTCCGGTTACAGATAGTGAAAAAAGACTGGTAGGAATAATAACCATTGATGATATTGTTGATGTTCTTGAAGAATCAGCCACAGAAGACATCCAAAAAATGGCCGCTGTAGGTGTAACGGAAACTTCTTATTTTCATACTTCTATCTGGGAGCTCATAAAAAGCAGGGTAATCTGGCTTGGTGCATTACTACTTTTTGAGAGCATTGCCGTTTTTGTAATTGAAGGTTTTTCAGATGTGTTACAGAAAATTACGGTGTTAGCTGCATTTATGCCGACTATTAATGCAATAGGAGGAAATACCGGAAGTCAAATGTCCGCTATAGTAATTAGATCAATGGCAGTTGGGGATATTGATGATGACGATTTAAAGAAAGTTTTAGCTAGAGAGTTGTTTTCAAGTGTGATTTTAGGTATAATTTTAGGAATAATCATGTTTTTAAGATCAATTGTTAATACTCGAGAACCTTTAATTATGTTGAGTTTATCTTTATCTATAATTATAGTGGTAATTATTTCAAACCTTTTAGGAGTTATCTTACCTTTTTTTGCAAAAAAAATACATTTAGATCCTGCATTGATCTCTGGACCTTTTATTTCAACTTTGATGGATATATTAAGTATGTTTTTTTATTTTTCTATTTCTGTTTTACTTCTTAAAGATATGTTGTGAGTAACAAATAAAAAATGATTTGAGACTTGTTGAAAGGAAACGGTAAAAATGAATGAAAACGATATAAAAGAGCTTACCAAAAAAATTAAAGAATTACCTACGCCTGATTTTATTGTACAAAGAATTATAGAAATAGCCAACGATCCCGAGGCAGATATAGATGATTTGCATAATATGATCGTTCAATCCCCGGCTTTAACTGCCAAGATTTTGAGACTAGCTAATTCTGCCTATTATGCACTACCAAGGAGAGTAACAAAACTTACACAAGCAATAAATCTACTTGGTTTCAAAACGGTCAGAAATTTAGCTTTAAGTATTTTTACCGTCGAGAATTATTTTTCTGAAGATATACCTTTTTTCAATACTCAGCATTTTTGGGTCCACTTGATCTCAACCGGCGTAGCTTCAGAACTTTTGGCAAGATATCTTAATTTCCCAGATAAAGAAGAAGCTTTTATGTGTGGTGTTTTACATGATCTTAGTAAGGTAGTGATGGCACATATCATGCCAGATGTGTTTGAGATGGTTATCAAAGTTGCTCAACACGAAAAAATTTCTTTTTTTCAGGCGGAAAATTTGTTATCAACTTATTCACATCAACAAATCGGGAGGAAGCTTTTTGAAAACTGGAATATGTCAGACTTAGTAATAGAAACCGCTGCCTACCATGATAATCCTTTAGAATCCCAAGATGAAGAAGCCAAAAAAATATTATATATTGTAAATGTTGGGAATATAACAACAAATTTGTACTTTTATGGTTATTCAGGATCCTTTGATATTCCTGAAGTTGATTTGAAGGTTTGGAATTTTTTGGGATTAAATTATAATAAATATTCCAGTTATTTTGAAGAATTTAAGGATATAATTAAAAGGTCTCCTGAATTTACGAATATGAGAGAAATATTCGATGATTTGGAGGTGACATCTGATGGCTCAGTATAGAAGAGAAATGCTTGAGTCTGAAATGAAAAAATTAATTCTCCAAAGTTTTTCTCAATTGAAGGATCCTAGATTAAAAGACAAATTTATTGATATAAATATGGTACGTCTATCAAAAGATAAATCCTATTTAGATGTATATGTTTCATCACTTGATGAAGATGTTGATACTATTATCAATATTCTAAACAATGCAAGGGGAATGTTCAGAACTCTTATAGCTAAAAATATTAAAATGTTCAAAGCTCCTGAGATAAGATTCCATAAAGACAAAGGTATTGAAGCAAGTATAAGAATAAATAAATTACTAGAGAACATAGAGAAAAATGAGGGAGGTAAATGAAAAGTGGATTTTTAGTAATCAACAAACCAAAGGGGATTACTTCTCATGACGTAGTCTCAATAATCAGAAAAAAGTTTGGGATTAAGAAGGTTGGCCATGCTGGTACTCTTGATCCCTTTGCTACTGGGGTGCTAGTAGTAGGAATAAATAAAGCCACTAGGTTATTAGAATTTTTTCAAAACGAAAAAAAGACGTATTATGTAAAAGCGGAATTGGGGATCATCACAGATACTTTTGATATAGAAGGAAAAATACAAGAAAGGAACGAAGTTAGTCAGCAACAAATCTCTAATTTGAAAAACACATGTTTTTCTTTTGTGGGGGAATATTTACAGGTCCCGCCGGCGTATTCGGCTAAAAAATATAATGGTAAAAAACTTTATGAATATGCGCGTGAAGGTAAAATAATCAATCTCCCTCCAAAAAAAGTAAATATATATCAGATTGCAAATTTCTCACAAGAAGGTCGAGAATTTAGTTTTTATGTAGAAGTCAGTTCTGGAACTTATATAAGATCTTTAATTATGGATATAGGATATGCTTTAGGATGTGGAGCTGTTACCAAGGAACTTTGCAGAATTAAAAGTGGTAAGTTCGAATTAAAAGATAGTATTCTGTTAGAAGAGGCATCATTGGGAAAAATCTTAAAAATGGATGAGGCTTTAGATCTACCTTACGTTAAGATTAATAACGGTCAACAAGCCATTAAAGGTCAGCAAATTTATAAAGATAATATTATTGAATTTTCTAATTTCAACAAAAATGATTACGTTAAAATATACGACGAAAAACAATCTTTTTTGGGAATAGGCAGAGCTGAGAAAAAATCGACGTTTTTAAAAACTCTTCTTAAAGAAGAGGAAAGAAACGATAGAATAGTAAAAATATATAAAATTCTTTACGAGGTGACATGAAATTGTACGCGCTCACAATCGGAATATTTGATGGTGTACATAAAGGCCATCAGTATATACTAAAAAATACTCTTCAACTTGCAAATCAGTTAAGGTTTGACCCCTTGGTTTTGATGTTTAGATATCCTCCTGAAAAGTATATAGGTGGTTTTGAAGGGCTTATTCTACCTAGTTGGAGAAGAAAACAAATTTGTGAAGATATGGGATTTAAGGTTGAGGTAAAAGATCTTGAAGAAGTATGGGGATTACCTCATGAACAATATCTTGAGGAATTGATAAAAAAGGATGTAAAAGCAATTGTTTGTGGTGAAGATTTCACGTTTGGGAAAAATGCTTTAGGGAATGTGGAATATTTACAAGCAGTTAGTCAAAGCAAAGGGTTAGTGGTCAAAGTATTGAAAGATTTAAAAACTAGTGGAAAAAGAGTTAGTTCTTCAGCAATAAAAAGAGAGTTAAAATTAGGTGATATTAAGAGAGCAAATGAAATGCTTGGAAGACCCTGGACACTTGAAGGTACAGTTTATGAAGACAGGCATGTTGGGTTTAAGCTTGGATTTCCAACCGCAAATATTAACGTTTGGGAAAAAGAGAAAATCCTGTTGCCAAAATTTGGTGTTTACATTGTGAAAGGATATGTAAAGGGACGATCAGGTTTTTTGTGGGGCCTAATGAATATCGGTCTAAGACCAACTTTTAACGAATATAGAAAAACACCAAAAGTTGAAGTTTATTTTTTAGATTTTTTTGGTGATCTATATGGCGATTATATCGTTTTAGAGGTAATTGATTTTTTACGGGATGAAGTAAAATTTGAAAACGAAAGAGAATTAATAGCTGCTATGGAAAAAGACGAGGATCAAGCTAGAAAGATTATACAGAACCATTATATATAGAAAGGAGATGAACGGTTTTGTCTACTTGGGATTTAACATTTTTTTATTCTTCACCAGAAGATAAAAAGATTAAAGAAGATTTTGAAGATAGTTTGAAGGGAACCAAAAAGTTGCAGCAGCAGTACTATGACAAACTATCTGACCCTTCTTTGACTCCGACCGAACTAAAAAATTTCTTCGAAGAGTTTGAAAAAATTTTAAAAATGCATAATTTTGCTTATCAGTACTGTCACTTGCTTTATGATTCCAACACCCGTGATGAAACTGTTCAAAAACTCTATGCCACAGCTAAAGATTACGATTCAAAAATAGAAATGGAATCATCCTTTTGGAAGCCGAGGTTATTGAAGCAAAGTGAGGAAAAGTTAAGCGAATTAATGAGTGCCCAGGAACTGAAAGATTACACTCATTTGCTTCAACGGCTTAATAAATCAAAAAGGCATATATTGAGTGAAGATGGGGAAAAGGTATTAGCCGCTATGTACAACTCATCACGAGGAGGCTTTGAAGAGTTATATGGTCGGTTAACAAGTTCTTATACTTTCAAATTAGAGATCGATGGTGAAGTTAAAGAATTAACCGATCCACAAGTAAGAGCTTTAAGACGAAAACCTGATGTAAATTTGAGACGTCAAGCGATGAAAGAATTCTTTAAAAAGTATGACGAAGATAGTCTCATCTTCGAAAAAACATACAATTTTATCGTAAAAAATTACGACACAGAGGCTAATTTGAGAAACTATCGAAAACCGATTTCTATGAGGAACTTGAACAATGAAGTTGAAGATGAAATTGTGGAAACCGTTATAAAAGTCACGACTGAAAGAACCCCTATGGTTCAGCGATATTACGAATGGAAGGGTAAAAAGTTGGGAATAGAGCAAACCCTTGCTGATATCTATGCACCCTTAGCAAAAGTACAAAAAGAATATACTTTTGAAGAGGCACAGAAGATTGTTTTAGATTCATATTACGAGTTCGATGAAGAAATTGGAGAAATTGTTGAATCTTTCTTTAAAGAAAGGAGAATAGATTCAGAGATAAGAAAAGGTAAAAGAGGCGGAGCTTACACTTCTTACGCACTTCCTAATAGAAAACCTTTCATTTTGTTAAATTTTACTGGAACTCTTGCAGATGTGAGTACTTTAGCTCATGAACTTGGACATGGGATACATGGGACTTTAGCCTCTGAACAAAACATTTGGAATTATCACCCCCCTTTAACGATGGCCGAAGTTGCATCTGTGTTTGGTGAGATGTTGGTGATAGACAAAATACTACCTACCCTTTCTGAAGAGGAAAGAACGGCTTACCTTGCATCGAATGTTGAAGAAATGTTTTCGACAATGTTCAGGCAAAATATGATTGCTAGATTCGAAATATCATCTCACAATTTGATAGAACAAAATGGAAGCGCGAGTTGGAAAGAACTTGCAGAACTGTATAAGAAAGAATTAAAAATCATGTTTGGTGATTCAGTAATAATACCAGAGGAATATTACTATGAATGGGCAAGCATACCCCATATCTTTAGAACACCTTTTTACGTATATGCATACAATTTTGCTAATTTATTAGTTATAGGGTTGTACCAACAATACAAGGTTGAAGGAAAATCTTTCGTACCGAAATACAAAGAGTTGCTTAGAAGTGGAGCAAAAGATTCACCGAAAGAATTATTAAAAAAAATTGGGATTGATATTTCAAATAAAGATTTTTGGGAAAAAGGTTTCGAATTCATAGAAAGGGAATTTATCAGCAAATTAGATAGAAAAAACTAGCCACGTTCAAGCTTTTTTAATAATAGATTTAATCAAGGGAGAATTTATTTTGGTTCCTAAAATTATAATAACTACCCATAAAAATGCGGATTTTGACGGTTTTGCTGCATGTGTTGCGGCATCATTAATATATGAAAGTTCTATTATTGTGCTTGAAGGAGAACCTCAGCAAAATCTTAAGGAATTTTTGAATATATACGATATTCAATATGAAAAAGAAAATGATTTTATAAAAGAATATCAAGAAGAGATTAAAAACCACAAGTTCGAAAAAATTGTGATTGTGGATACTGCGGATATCAATAGAATTCCAGAATCTATAAAATCGCTCATTGAACAGGGAACTGAAGTTGACATATACGACCATCATCCTGAGTTAAAGGAGCAAAATATCAAAGGAAACAATTATTCTAAAGAAGTAGGAAGTGCAACAACACTAGTTGTTCAAAAATTATTAGAAAACCATGTAGTTCTTCCTGATACCTATGAAACTCTTTTTTTAATAGCAATCCATGAAGATACGGGAAATTTTGTTTATTCTACAACAACTCCAATGGATCATCAAATCTCTGCAGAGCTATTAAAAGGCGGTGCTAGGATAGAAGAGGTAGAAGAGTTTGTTTCGTTAGAAATGACCAAAGAGCAAAAAGAACTTTTTAACAAACTCTATAACAATGTACAAGAACTTACCTTGGAGGAAGTAACAATACATATCGCCTTTTCTCAAACAGACAAATTTATAGGTGGGTTAAACGTTATAACCCACAAATTGTTTGAAACTCTGACTCCTGATGTCTTGTTTGTTGTTGCAAAAATGTGCAAAACCATTTATATAGTTGCAAGATCAAGAATTGAAGATATAGATTTAAATAAAATTCTATCTTTATTTGGCGGCGGAGGCCATAAAAAAGCCGGCTCAGCCAAAACAAAAGGTCTTAGAGTACAAGAGGTTATTGATAAGATTAAAAAAGAGCTAAAGACTTCTTTCATAACAATTTTAAAAGCAAAGCATATTATGTCATCTCCCGTTAGAACCATATTATCATTTGAAACAGTTGAAAGGGCTCATGAATTGATGTTTCAAACAGGACATTCTGGCCTCCCTGTAATTTCTGACAATAAATTAGTGGGTATTGTAACTAAAAAAGATATAGAAAAGGCAATGAAACATGGTTTAAGAAATGCACCTGTTAAAGCGATAATGAGTACTAACTTAAAAGTTGTTGATGTAGAAACTTCGTTGACTCAAGTAAGAAGGATCATGGCAGAGGCAGACATCGGTAGAATTCCCGTTTTAAAAGATGGTATACTTGTAGGCATAATAACTAGAACAGACCTTTTAAGGGCGACTAACGGAGTTTTTAATTTTTCACTTAGCCCAATTTTAGAAGAAAAGTATAAATCGTTAAATTTAAAAGAAGATATGGAAAAAACCCTACCCCCATCTATTCTTAATCTTTTAAAACTTATCGGTTTGTATGGGAATGAGTTAGGGATAAACGTATATGTAGTAGGGGGATTTGTCAGAGATCTTTTGCTGGCGATTAGATCTAAATTAAACGGTGCAAAAAAGTCCATACCTTACGATATAGATGTGGTAGTGGAAGGGGATGGCTTGTTGTTTGGGAAATATGTTGCCAAACAATTGAGGGCAAAGTATGTTGAACACCCTAAATTTCACACCTGCTCAATTTTTTATAGAAATGGGGAAAATAAGATAATAAGGATTGATATTGCAACTGCAAGAACAGAATATTATGAAGAAGCAGGAGAACTACCTAAAGTAGAGTTATCAACTATTAAAAAAGATTTATACAGAAGGGATTTTTCGATAAACGCTATGGCCATAAAGCTTAATTCGGGTTCCTTTGGAATACTGATGGATTTTTTTAATTGTAGAAGTGATCTTGAAGAAGGCAGAATCAGGATACTTTATCCCCTCTCTTTTATCGAAGATCCTACTAGAATATTGAGAGCTATAAGGTTTGAACAAAGATTTGGTTTTGAAATTGAGCTTAACACCTTAACAAAACTGGAAGAAGCTGTAGAAAATGGATATTTGGAAAAAGTAACTGGAATGAGGATAAGAGAGGAATTAGAAAAAATTTTAGAAGAACCAGAACCTTTGAAAGCAATAAAAAGAATGGGTAAACTGAAAATAATTCTTCACTTGTTCGAAAAAACTTACTATTCTCCAACACTAGAAAAAGATTTAGAAAAACTTTTTGATGTTAGGCAATACTTTAAGGCTAACTTACCAATTTATCTTAATAAAGTCCGACTATTCCACTTAGTTTTATACGTTCTTCTGCAATACACTCCAGAAGAAACTCTCAAAAAAATTAGTGCAAGATATGGATTACCGAAAGATTTTATTAAGAATTTAATGCAAGTAAAAAAAGTATATAGTGAAATTTCTAAAGATTTAAATAACAAAGGAAAAATATCAAAATTGTCTTATTATTATGAAAAAACCAACGGTTTTCAAAATGAACAATTAATTTTTTTAGCCGTAAAACTTCCAGAAGAATTATTAGGAAAATACTATGAATATTTAAGAAAAATAGAGGAATTAAAACTATCCATCACAGGTAAAGATTTATTAAAGAAAGGATACGAAGGAGTTCAAATTAAAACAAAGTTAGAAGAAATTAAGAAAAAACTTTTGAATGGCGAAATACAACCTGGCGAAGAAAAAAATTTGATTTAAATTTGACAAGTCATTTTTTTTATGGTATAATCCCTAAAATTTTGCGTAAGGAGTTTTTTAAATTTATGACTAATTGTGAAAAAAATTTCATTTCTTATAATCAAATAAATTTAAATAACGATAGGAGGCGCCCATGTAGCCGGTGGATCATAAGCATCGGTAATGGGTGCTTATGAGGTTGGGAGATGGTTATTCTCCTAATTGAGTTTTAATCCATGCGGCTACATCTTTTAAGATGTAGCCGTTTTTTTTTAAAAGTTTATAAATACATTAAGTAAAAAATTAGAGGGAGGTTAATGTATGGAAAGTACTGAAATAATTCAAGAAGATATTGTTTTACCTTTGGGTTTCAAAGTCTGGGGGATTCACTGTGGAATCAAGAAGCTCAAAAAAGATTTAGGACTGATATACTCAGAAAAAAAGGCTAATGCCTCGGCTGTTTTTACAACGAACAAAGTTAAAGCGGCTCCAGTTATTTTGAGTATGAAGAACATTAAGGATAACGAAATACAGGCTGTCATTGTGAATAGTGGTAACGCCAACGCTTGCACTGGTGAAAAAGGATATTCAGATGCAATAAGTATGGCAGAAAAGACCGCTCAGATATTAAATTTACAATCAGAAGATGTATTTGTCAGTTCAACGGGAGTTATAGGGGTTCCATTACCAATTGAAAAAATTTTAAACGGCATAGAATCATTTTCAAAAAATACTGATTTATCAGCTGAAGATCTTTTAAGTTTTGCCGAATCAATAATGACTACAGATACCTTTCCAAAAATTAATTCTACTCAAGTAGTGATTGGAGGTAAAAAGATTACAATAACTGGGATTGCCAAAGGTTCAGGCATGATTCATCCCAACATGGCTACAATGCTATCTTTCATATTGACAGACGCAAACATTACTAAATCAGCTTTAAATAAAGCCCTAAAGCACTCTGTAGATGATTCTTTCAATATGATAACGGTTGATGGTGACACGAGTACCAACGATACGGTTCTTATTTTGGCTAATAAGCAAGCAAAGAACGAGGAAATTACTGAATTTTCTCACGATTACAAATTATTTCAGAAAGCACTTTATGAAGTAGTTGAAAATTTGGCAAAAAAAATTGTGATAGATGGAGAAGGGGCTACTAAATTTTTAGAGGTACAAGTAAAAAACTCAAAGACGAAAGAAGATGCTAAATTGATCTCTAGGTCCATAGCCAAGTCTAATCTAGTCAAAACAGCAATTCATGGAGAGGATGCTAATTGGGGAAGGGTGTTAGCGGCCGCTGGTTATTCAGGGGGAAACTTTGATCCCGATAAGGTAGATGTCTGGTTTCAAAGTTGCGTGGGAAAGATTCAACTTTGTCAAGATGGCCATTTTATTGAGTTTAACGAAATTAAAGCAAAAGAAATTTTAGGTGAGAAAGAATTGAAAATTATTTTAGATTTAAAAGATGGTGAAGAGTGTGCTACATCTTGGGGCTGTGATCTTACTTCCAAATATGTAGAAATAAATGGAGGGTACAGAACATGATAAAAGCTGAAAAGTTTTCCGATGAGATATCTAAAGCGGAAGTTTTGGTCGAAGCGTTACCTTACATAAAAAAATTTGCTGGAAGTATAGCTGTTATCAAGTTTGGTGGTAATGCCATGAAAGATCCACAAATTAAATCGATGATCGCAAAAGATATCGTACTTATGAAATATGTTGGGCTAAATCCTGTTGTCGTTCATGGTGGAGGGCCAGATATCAATAAAATGCTTGCGAGTTTGAATATAGAAACAAAATTTGTAAACGGATTAAGGGTAACTGATGAAAAAGTTATGGAAATAGTAGAGATGGTGTTGGTTGGTAAGGTAAATAAAGAGATTACATCGTTGATAAATAAAATAGGGGGAAATGCTGTTGGATTGAGTGGGAAAGATGCAAATTTATTGTTGGCAGAAAAAGATTTGTCCCAAGGGGATTTGGGTTATGTTGGTAAGTTAATAAATGTAAATAAGGAAGTAATCTTGAATTTAACTGAAAAAGATTATATCCCAGTAATCGCTCCTTGTGCCATTGGGAAAGATTGGAAAACTTATAACGTTAATGCCGATATAGCGGCAGGTAAGATCGCTTCCTCTTTGAAGGCGGATAAATTTGTTTTATTGACAGATGTAGAAGGTATTTTGAAAAACAAAGAAGATGAAGAAAGTGTGATTTCAAGATTGTCATACAGCGAAGCAAAGGATTTATTGAATTCTGAATTCATAACTGGTGGAATGATTCCCAAGTTAAAATGTTGCATCCAAGCGTTAGAAGATGGAGTTAAAAGGGCGCATATAATAGATGGAAGAATTTCCCATGCTTTACTTTTAGAAATATTCACAGACAAAGGTGTGGGAACTATGATAGCGAAGGAGGTTTACGATAATGACAATCTCTGAAGATACAAAGTATTTAATGAATACTTATTCAAGATTTCCTATAACTTTAGTTCGAGGGAAAGGTATAAAGGTTTGGGATGAAAACGGTAAAGAGTACCTAGATTTTGTAGCTGGGATCGCTGTTAATGCTTTGGGCCATTCTCACCCTGTAGTTGTAGAAGCTGTAAAATCTCAAGTTGACAAATTAGTTCATGTTTCTAACCTATATTGGAATATCAATCAAATACAGTTAGCCAAGATGATTTGCGAAAAATCGTTTGGGAAAAGTGTTTTCTTTTGTAACAGCGGAACTGAAGCGAACGAAGCTGCAATTAAGTTGGCAAGAAAATATGGAAATACTAAATACAATGGGCGAAGATACAAAATCATAACTGCAAAGAACTCATTTCATGGAAGAACCTACGGTGCATTGGCGGCAACAGCCCAGCCAAAATATCACAAGAACTTCGAGCCTCTTTTGGAAGGATTTGAAAGCGTAGAGTACAACGACATAAATTCATTAAAGTCGGCCATTGATGAAAATACATGTGCTGTAATGTTAGAAGTTATTCAAGGTGAAGGGGGAATAAACGAAGCAGAAGATAAATATCTTCAACAAGTTAGAAAACTTTGTGATGAGAACGAGCTTCTTTTGATTTTTGACGAAGTTCAAACAGGGATAGGAAGAACTGGAAAACTTTTTAGTTATGAACATTCTGGAGTGGTACCCGATGTTATGACTCTTGCCAAAGCCTTAGGTGGTGGTTTCCCCATCGGTGTGCTTGTTGTGAATGAAAAAGCTGACGTATTTACACCAGGGGATCATGGATCGACATTTGGTGGCAACCCGTTAGCCTGTGCAGTTGGCATAGCTGTTATGAAAAACGTTGCACAAGAATCTTTTCTGAATACTGTGAAGAAAAATGGTGAATTTTTCAAAAGTCAATTATTAGCAATGAAGGAAAGACATTCGATAATTGATAAGGTTAAGGGAAAAGGTTTGATGATTGGAGTCAAGTTAGACATAGAAGATGGCAGTGATATAGTAAAAAAAGCTATGGAAAAAGGACTTTTGATAAATCTTTTAAACCACAATGTCTTAAGATTCGTTCCTCCTCTTATAATCACAAAAGATGAGATAGCCAAGGGTATGAATATTCTCGAAGAAGTTTTTTTAGAAATGGGGTATTAAGATGAAAGGATTTATAAAGTTAAACGATTCTACCATTTTTGAAGGAGAAATTATAAGTAAAAAAGATTTTGGACAAGGCGAAGTTGTCTTTAACACGTCTATGACTGGATACGAGGAATCAATAACGGATCCTTCGTATGCAGGAGAAATACTGGTAATGACCTATCCATTGATCGGAAATTATGGTGTAAATTTGGAGCATTTACAGTCAAAAAGACCCACCATCAAAGGTTTGATAGTTAAAGATTACTGTCAATTTCCCTCTCATCACACATCTCAGTATTCACTTTTAGATTATTTAGACCAATATGATGTTCCAGTTTTAAATAAAGTGGATACAAGGGCCCTTACGAAAAAGTTAAGGACAGAAGGAAGTATGTATGGTGTAATAGCCACCCAAGACTATTCTTTGGAAGTTTCAACTTCCACGGAGAACTTACTTGATTGCGTTTCAACAAAGGAAATTTATAGAATTCAAGGGAACGGTCCAAAGATAGCCTTAATAGACTTGGGAGTTAAGAAAAATATAGTAAACCAGCTCAAATCTAAAGGATACGATCTTTACGTTTTTCCATATAACAGTACTAAAAGTGATGTAGATAAGATTCAACCAGATTTAGTATTATTCTCCAATGGTCCCGGTGATCCAAAAATGGCAAAAGAAGCAATACTTTTAGCTAAGGGGTTTATAGGTGAGAAACCACTTTTTGGGATTTGTTTGGGTCATCAAATAATATCTTTGGCGTTGGGTTTTAATACTGTAAAAATGAAATTTGGTCATAGAGGTACCAACCATCCTGTGAAGAATTTATTGAATAATAAATGTTATATCACTTCTCAAAACCACGGTTATATGGTTGAAAAAGAGTCAGTGAAAAACAAAGATCTAATAATCACCTACATCAATTTAAACGATCATAGTATCGAGGGAATTATGCACAAGAAGTATCCCATTTTTACCGTTCAATTTCATCCAGAAAGTGGGCCTGGGGTTCACGATACAACATTTATTTTTAAAAAAATCAAAGATTCAATCTATGGAAACTAAAAACATACTTCCGGGGAGGTCAACAATGCCAAAAAAACGCGAAATAAGAAGTGTTTTAGTTATAGGTTCTGGACCAATAATAATAGGTCAAGCTGCAGAATTCGATTATTCAGGAACCCAAGCTTGTAAATCTTTAAAAGAAGAAGGATGTAAAGTAATATTGGTAAACAACAATCCTGCAACTATTATGACTGATACAGAAATAGCAGATGTAGTTTATATGGAAAACCTCGAA
Source organism: Petrotoga sibirica DSM 13575 (assembly GCF_002924625.1). Taxonomy (GTDB): domain Bacteria; phylum Thermotogota; class Thermotogae; order Petrotogales; family Petrotogaceae; genus Petrotoga; species Petrotoga sibirica. The sequence continues at coordinate 119,729 of NZ_JAHC01000032.1, forward strand.
ATGGATACTTTAATTTCCATTATAGAGAAAGAAAAACCCGATGGGATTTTAGGAACACTGGGAGGCCAAACAGGCTTAAATCTAATTATCAGACTTAAAGATAGTGGAATTATCGATAAGTACGATATTCAAGAATTGGGAACGTCAGTTGAATCCATAAAAATAGCAGAAAGTAGAGAATTATTTAAAAGAAAAATGCAAGAAATTGAAGAACCTATCGCTGAAAGCCTCACTGTGTCAACAGTATCCGAAGCCCTAAATTTTGCTAACAAAGTTGGGTATCCCTTGATAATCAGGCCAGCATACACTTTAGGAGGAACAGGCGGTGGCTTTGCTTACACCGAACAAGAGTTAATAGAATTTGTGGAGAATGGACTGAAAAAGAGCATGATGAGAGAGGTTTTAATAGAAAGATCGTTATTGGGTTGGAAAGAGATCGAATATGAGTTGGTTAGAGATTCTTTTGATAATTGCATCACCGTATGTAATATGGAAAATTTTGACCCTGTTGGAATTCACACTGGGGATAGTATAGTTGTTGCCCCTTCTCAAACGTTGACAGATCAAGAACATCAAATGTTAAGGGATTCATCCCTTAAGATAGTAAAAGCTTTAAAGATTGAAGGTGCCTGCAATATTCAGTTTGCTCTTAATCCTTCTAACAAAGAATATCGAGTTATTGAAGTGAATCCTCGTTTGAGTAGATCCAGTGCTTTGGCATCCAAAGCAACGGGGTATCCTATCGCTAAAATTGCTACAAAAATTGCGTTAGGATTTTCTTTGGATGAGATAAAAAATCCAGTTACCGGAAAAACAACTGCCTTTTTTGAACCATCTTTAGATTATGTTGTAACAAAGATTCCACGATGGCCTTTTGATAAGTTTTATCAAGTTGATAAAAAAATAGGTACGCAAATGAAATCCACCGGGGAAACGATGGCACTTGGACGTACCTTTGAAAGTTCTTTATTAAAGGCAGTTCGCTCCCTTGATATGAAAATTAAAGGCTTGAGAATTAAAGAGGTGCAAAAAGAGAGTAATGAAGAATTAGTAGAACATTTACGCATCCCAAACGAAAAAAGATTATTTCATATTGCTGAAGCACTTAGAAGAGGTTATGAGGTTTTAGATATTCATAAATTAACTAATATAGATAACTGGTTTTTAGAAAAAATAAAGAACATCGTCGATTTCGAAAATATTATTAGTACCTCCCAATTAAATTATGACCTTTTACTTAAAGCAAAGGTTCTTGGCTTTTCAGATCAAGAAATATCTGAATTAAAAGGTATACAAGAAAATGAAGTGAGAGAATTGAGAAAATCCTACGGCATTATCCCATCATACAAGATGGTTGATACGTGTGCAGCGGAGTTTGATTCAGTAACACAATATCTCTACTCAACTTATGGTGAAGAGGACGAAATAGAGGTACACAACATCATAAAAAAAGTCATAGTTATAGGTGGAGGACCGATAAGAATTGGACAAGGGGTGGAGTTTGATTATTGTACAGTTAAAGCTCTATTGGCATTAAAAGAAAAAGGTATCAAATCAATCATCATAAACAATAATCCTGAAACCGTCAGTACAGATTTTGATACAGGTGATAGATTGTACTTCGAACCTCTTACTCAAGAAGATGTTTTGAATATCATAGAAAAAGAAGAACCAATGGGAACAATGATCATGTTTGGAGGGCAAACTGCTTTGAACCTAAGCGAAGAACTCGAAAGACAAGGGATCAGAATCTTGGGGACATCATATGAGGGTATTGATCTGTGTGAAGATAGAAAAAGATTTTCGATACTGTTGAAAAAGTTAGGGATCAACCAACCTCGTGGAGGGTACGCTACTTCATTTGATGAAGCTCGAGAAATTGCTAAACGTATAGGGTTTCCTCTTTTAGTTAGACCTTCATATGTAATAGGGGGACAATCTATAGAAAAGGTTAATTCCGTAGATGAATTATTTGAGTATTTATCACATGCTTTAGATTTATCACCACTTAGACCAGTGCTAATAGATGAATACATAGAAGGGATAGAAGTTGAAGTTGATGCTGTCTCTGATGCAGAAGACGTATTAATTCCTGGAATAATAGAACATATTGAAAAAGCTGGAATTCATTCAGGTGATAGTTTTGCTTTATTTCCTGCCAAAAGCTTGTCTGAATTAGAAGAGAAAGAAATTGTGAGATGCGTTGAAAAAATATCAAAAGCGGTGAACGTTAAAGGTTTAATAAACATTCAATTTATTGTTAAAGAGGGAAAAGTTTACGTTATTGAAGTTAATCCAAGGGCCTCTAGGACTGTCCCAATAATCAGTAAAGTAACAGGAATCCCTATGATAAAACTCGCGGTTGAAATTGCATTAGGTAATAACTTGAAAGAACTTGGCTATTATGAACCTTTTTATCCAAAAGTTCCATATACGGTGGTTAAAGCACCAATATTTTCCTTAGAGAAATTACCAGGTGTTGAAGTAGCATTAGGTGCTGAAATGAAATCCACAGGGGAAACGCTTGGCATCGATTTCGACTATCATAATGCGTTGTATAAGGCTTTTAAAAGCGCTCATTTGGATGTTCCTTCTACAGGTAAGGTACTGTTATCATTTCCCGAAAAAGTTGTGAGTTGGAGTAAAAGTTTTGTCAAATATCTTCAAAGCTGTGGATACGAATTGTGGGGAACTAGTGGGACAGCTGAAGCTTTCAAATTAATGGATATTAAAATAAAAGAGATAGATCATGAAAAATCATTAGAGTTAGTAAAAAAACGATATTTTTCAATGGTTATTAATTTACCTTCAAAAGGGAAGAACGTATCCAACTTTGGATTCAAGCTGAGAAGAACGTGCTTAGAAAATAGCATTCCGTTATTTACAGCATTGGAAACAGCTCACAAATCAATTGAAGCAACAAAGAATAGCAGAATGACGAAAAATAATGTACAGTCCTTGAACGAATATGTAGATTGTTATCATAATCTGCAAATATCAAAAAAGAGGTGAGTCATTTATGAAAACCGGGGAAAAGGTAGTGTTAGCATATTCAGGAGGGTTAGATACATCTGTAATCATACCATGGTTAAAAGAAAAGTATGATTGTGAAATTATTGCAGTATGTATTGATGTTGGTCAAGGAGAAGAAACTCATGCTATCAAGAAAAAAGCTATTTCGAGTGGTGCAAGTAAGGTTTATGTAGAAGATGTTGTGGAAGAATTTGTAACCGATTATATTTATCCAACCTTAAAAGCTGGAGCAATATATGAAGGTAAATACTTGTTAGGAACATCCTTTGCAAGACCTCTAATGGCAAAAAAATTGGTTGAGATTGCTCACCAAGAAGGTGCAAATGTTATTGCCCATGGTTGCACGGGTAAAGGTAACGATCAAGTAAGATTTGAGGTATCTATCAAAGCATTAGATCCTTCTATTAAAATTATTGCTCCTTGGAGAATATGGGAAATTAAGTCTAGGGAGGAAGAAATCACCTACGCCCTAAAAAAGGGAATTCCAATATCTATAACCAAAGAAAAAATATACAGTGTAGATAAAAATATATGGCATATAAGCCATGAAGGAGGAAATTTAGAGAATCCTTGGAACGAACCAAAACCTGAGTTATTCGATATGGTTACTCCACCTGAAAAAGCACCCGATGTTGCTGAATATGTAAGCATAGAATTTGAAAAAGGAATTCCGGTAAAGATAAATGGAGAGGAACTTTCTCCAGTAGAATTAATCAAGAAAGCCAATGAAATCGCATCGATATATGGTGTAGGGATTGCAGATATTGTAGAAAATCGATTAGTTGGAATGAAATCAAGAGGGGTATATGAAACTCCAGGAGGGACATTACTCTATACGGCACACAAGGAACTAGAAAGCTTGGTACTTGACAAGGAAACGTTAAGATTCAAAGATATAGTAGCTCAAAAGTACGCGGATCTTGTTTATAATGGATTGTGGTTCTCTCAGTTGAAAGAAAGTTTAGATGCTTTTGTTGATGAAACGCAGAAGGTTGTTACCGGTGTTGTGAAATTGAAACTTTACAAAGGGAACATTATAATTGCAGGATTAAGTTCACCATATTCCTTATACAACGAAGAGTTAGCTACATTTGGAGAAGATAAGATTTATGACCAAAAGGATGCAGAAGGTTTTATAAATTTGTTTGGTCTACCTTTGAAGATGAGAGCTTATCAGATGAAGCATTTTGTTGAAAATCAAAAATATAACAAAACGACTGTAGGAGGAGAACAATGAAATTGTGGGGTGGTCGGTTTAAAGAAAAAATTGCAGAAGATATGGAAATTTTTAATTCATCGATAAATGTCGATATCAGATTATTGCCCTACGATATAGAAGCTTCTTTAGCCCATGCGAAAGGGTTGAAAAAGGCAAAAATAATTACTGACGAAGAGTTTGAACAAATCGAAAGGGCGTTAAGAGAAATAAAAGAAGAAAAGTTTGAAGAGATTCCAATGGTAGAAGATGTGCACACATTGGTAGAGCAAATGTTAGTTGAAAAGATAGGAGACGTTGGTAAAAAAATTCACACAGCAAGAAGTAGGAACGACCAAATAGCAACAGATGAAAGATTGTACTTACGAGATGAAATATTAAAAATTATAGATTTACTAGAACAATTGAATTCTGTTTTATTAGAACTTTCCAAAAAATACAAAAACAAAGTTATGCCCGGTTACACACATTTGCAAAGAGCTCAACCTATCACATTTTCCCATCATTTATTATCATACGTAGAGATGTTTAGAAGAGATATAAATCGCTTGGAAGATTCTCTGAAAAGAGTGAATGTATTAATTTTAGGTTCAGGCGCTTTAGCAGGAACATCATACGATATAGATAGAATGTATGTGGCATCGCTGTTAGGATTTAAAGAAGTTTCGCTAAATAGTATGGATGGAGTAAGCGACAGGGATTTCATCATTGAATTTTTGTCCATAGCTTCTCTAATAATGATGCATTTAAGTAGATTTTCGGAGGAAATCGTAATTTGGTCTACACAAGAGTTTAATTTTGTGGAATTGAGTGATAAATATTCTACGGGAAGTAGTATAATGCCACAAAAGAAAAATCCGGATTCTTCTGAATTAATAAGGGGTAAAACGGGTAGAGTATATGGAAATTTGTTTAGCCTTTTAACAACTATGAAAGGTTTGCCCCTAGCATATAACAAAGATATGCAAGAAGATAAAGAACCTATGTTTGATACTGTTGATACATTGAAAAGCTGTTTAAAGGTATTTATAGGTATGTTGGAAACCATGCGTGTGAATGAGAAAAAGATGGAAGAGGCGGTAAAATTTGGCTATTTAAATGCAACGGATCTAGCAGATTATCTGGTCAAAAAAGGAATCCCTTTTAGAACAGCTCATGATATAGTTGGAAAATTAGTTGTATATGCTATAACAAAAAATGTCCCTTTAGAAGAGCTGAATATAGCAGAATTTAGAAACTTTTGTCAGTTTATAGATGAAGATGTCTATGAAGTTTTAGATGTAAAGAATATTCTAAAAAGCCGTAAAACAATTGGGGCAGCACGATGGGAGGCAGAAATATGAAGGTAGGTATACTTGGAGCAACGGGATACACCGGCATAGAATTAATTAGAATATTATCGAAACACGCTAACGCAAAGATAACTTATTTGTCTTCAAAACACTTTGAATCCCAATTAATTTCAGAAGTTTATCCAGGATTATCAGGATTTTGTGACAAGATATTAGAGGGGGATGATTTTAAAAAAGCTGTTGCTATTTGTGATGTAATATTTTCAACTTTACCTCACGAATTAACCTTTGAAGTAGGCAAAATGGTGATTGATGCGGGCAAGAAATTGATAGATCTGGGGCCTGCCTTTCGTTTTGATGACTTTAATTTCTTCAAAAAATGGTATGGTTCAAACGTTGAAATAGAATACGATAAATACCATAAAGTCTACGGATTAACTGAGTTATATAGAGAAAAGGTAAAAAACTCACAAATTGTTGGAAATCCTGGTTGTTATCCAACTAGTGTGATTTTAGCATTGGCCCCAGTTTTAAAAAATAGAGTTGTGGTTGATAAAAACATTATTATTGATAGTAAGTCAGGGGTATCAGGAGCTGGACATGAACCTAAATTTAGTAACTTATATTCAGAATGTAACGAAAATACAAAACCGTACAAAGTTGCCAAACATAGGCATATTCCAGAAATAGAGCAAGAACTATCAAAAATAATGGAGCAAGATGTGAAAGTTGTTTTTACCCCACATCTTGTTCCGATGACAAGAGGAATTTTAAGTACTATTTATTGTAATTTGGAATCAGATATAACATTGGAGGATGTGTATGATCTTTATCAAGAATTTTATAAAAATGATTATTTTATAAAAATTCTTAAACCCGGAAAGTATCCCTCTACTAAAAGTGTAGCTGGATCGAATTTTTGTCAAATAGGTTTTGAAATTGATGAGCGTACAAACACTTTAATAATTATCTCTGCCATAGATAACTTAATGAAAGGAGCCAGCGGTCAGGCGGTACAAAATATGAATTTAATGTTTGGGCTGCCTGAAAATAAGGGGCTTGATGTAATAAGAATTTTTCCATGAACTTGATATATCTTTAAATTTAATGTATAATTTAAAAAATTTAAAGACGCTATAGAAAGTTTCGAGTTACGAGACATTGAAAACTGAAAGGAGGGAGGGTACGGTTCTTCTAAATCTAATGGAAAGAAGAACGTACAAAAAACGTGAGTAACGTATATATAGTTGATACAACTTTAAGAGATGGTGAACAAACTGCCGGGGTAGTATTTGCCAATGAAGAAAAGGTCCAAATAGCAAAGATGTTAGCAGATTTAGGTGTCTATCAGATCGAAGCAGGGATTCCCACGATGGGTGGAGATGAAAAGGAAGCCATAAAGAAGATCTGCAAATTAGACTTAGGGGTTTCAATTATGGGCTGGAATAGAGCAGTTATTAAGGATATTGAAGAATCTATAGCTTGTGGAGTTGATGCGGTTGCTATTTCTATTTCCACTTCAGATATTCATATCAAACACAAATTAAAAAAAGATAGGGATTGGGTATTAAAAAGCATGGTTGATGCTACAAAATTTGCCAAAAAACACAATTTATACGTCTCTGTAAACGCTGAAGACGCTTCAAGAAGTAATATGGATTTTCTTATAAAGTTTGCCAAAGAGGCTAAAGAGGCAGGAGCAGACAGGTTAAGATACTGCGACACCGTTGGTATGATGGAACCATTTTCGATCTACGAACATATCAGAAGAATAATAGACGAAGTTGGTATAAATATTGAGATGCATACTCACAACGATTTTGGCTTAGCTACTGCAAATACATTGGCAGGTATAAGAGCGGGTGCTAAGTATGCTGGTGTTACGGTAAATGGGTTAGGAGAAAGGGCAGGGAATGCTGCTTTAGAAGAAGTGGTGATGGCTCTTAAATACATTTACAAAAATGATTTGGGAATAAAAACTCACTTACTAAAAGAAGTATGTGAATATGTTTCTAAGGCTTCAGGAAGGGTTCTTCCCTTATCAAAAACAATTGTAGGCCATAATGTTTTTGCTCACGAGTCTGGCATTCATACAGACGGTGTCCTTAAAGACTCAAAAACTTACGAATCTTTCACTCCAGAGGAGGTAGGATTACAAAGACAGATACTTATTGGAAAACATTCGGGGAGGAACGCTATTGTTGCAAAGTTCAGAGAATACGAAATAGATCTAACTCCAGAAGAAGCAGAAGAGATTTTAAAAAGGGTAAGATCCCTATCTGTTCAACTCAAAAGAAGCCTATTCGATAAAGAGTTAATCTATCTATACAACGAGATGAGGGAGGAAAAGATAAAGGATGTCAACTTACAAAACAATATCTGAAAAGATATTCAGTGATCATTTGGGAAGAGATGTTGAAGCTGGGGAAATAGTGATAGTTGATGTTGACTTTATGATGGGGCAAGACGGTACCACTCCATTGGCTATTAAAACTTTTGAAAATGTTGGAGCAAAAAAAGTTGCGAATCCTGAAAAAGTAGCCTTCATAATAGACCACAACGCACCTAGCCCAAGTGAAAAAGTCTCTGCTTTACATAAATTGATGAGAGATTTTAGTAACAACTATGGTACGAAGTTTTACGATATCGGCGAGGGTATATGCCATCAATTAATTCCCGAAAAAGGTCATGCTTTACCTGGACAAATTGTAATAGGCGCTGATTCTCATACCTGTACTTATGGAGCTATAAATTGTTTCTCTACTGGTGTTGGTTCCACAGATTTGGCTATAGCTATGGCAAGTGGTAAGTTATGGTTTAAGGTACCACAAAGTGTAAAAATTGTTTTAGAAGGTTCACTGTCAACAGGTGTTTATTCTAAAGATGTCGCGTTGTATATCGTAAAGAATCTAACCGCTAACGGAGCGACCTACAAGGCTGTGGAATTCGAGGGTCCAGTTATCGATAATTTATCAGTTGAGGCAAGATTTACTATTTCTAATATGTCTGTGGAAATGGGAGCCAAAGTTGGTTTGATGAAACTTGACGAAAAAGCTGAAAATTGGGTAAAAGAAAGAACTGATAAACCATTTAAAAGTTACGAACCAGATGAAGGTGCAAAGTATGAAAAAATATATAAATTTGATGTCAGTGATTTAGAACCTCAAATTGCTGAACCTCATGCCGTTGATAATGTTAGTCCAATTAGTGAAGTTGAAGGTGTTCCTATACATCAAGGTTTGTTAGGTACGTGTACTAACGGAAGAATTGAAGATCTAAGGATTGCTGCGAGCATATTAAAAGGCAAAAAAATCCATAATGGTGTTAGACTCATTGTGGCTCCCTCGTCTAAAGACACCTTATTAAAAGCTATGAATGAGGGAATAATTCAAACTTTAGTTCAAGCAGGAGCGACAGTGGTTGCCCCAGGCTGTGGACCTTGTGTTGGCACACACAACGGAGTACCTTCTGATGGAGAGAATGTAATTTCTACAGCAAATAGAAATTTCAAAGGAAGAATGGGAAACAACAAAGCTTTCATTTATTTGGGATCACCTGCTACAGTGGCAGCTTCTTGTATTGAGGGTAAAATAGCAGATCCGCGTAAATATTTGTGATAATTAATTTTTTGAACGGGAGGATAAATAATGGAAATAAAAGGTTATTCTCATAAATTTGGAGACGATGTAAACACCGACTACATTATCTCTGGAAAATACAAATTTAGTACCATCGATATGGACGAATTGTCCGTTCATTTGATGGAGGATCTGAGGCCAAATTTTTATAATGAAATCAAAAAGGGTGATTTCATAGTTGCAGGTGAAAATTTTGGTTGTGGTTCTTCTAGAGAACAAGCTCCTTTAGTTATAAAACATGCTGGTATCAGTGCGGTGATAGCGACTTCTTTTGCCCGTATATTTTACAGAAATTCTATAAATATTGGTTTACCTTTGGTTGAGGTCCCAACTGATAATATAGATGAGGGTGATTTATTGACAGTTGATCTGGAAAAAGGTATAGTCAAGAATCATACAAAAGATGAGGTTTTGAAGATTAAATCCCTTCCCAAAGTGATGTTAAAGATTTTACAAAGTGGGGGTTTGGTTAATTATTACAAAAAATACGGTACTTTAGAATTAATAGACTAGTAGGTGATTATATGTATACAGTTACTTTGATTCCCGGAGATGGAATAGGTCCAGAAATAATCTCTGTAGTTGTCGAGATTTTTGAACATATGAACGCTCCAATTAGCTGGGATTTAGTAGAGGCAGGAGAGAAGGTAATTGAGAAATATGGAACTCCTCTACCTGATTATGTGATAGATTCGATCAAGAAGAATAAAATAGCCTTGAAAGGTCCTATAACTACTCCTATAGGTAAAGGATTTAGAAGTGTGAACGTTACCCTCAGAGAAAAGTTAAATCTATATGCAAATTTAAGACCAATTAAAAGTTTAGAAGGCCTGATTACTAAATACGATAACGTCGATTTGGTTGTGGTGAGAGAAAATACCGAAGGTCTGTATAAAGGGATCGAGTACAAGATTGACGATACAGCTTGTACTGTTAGAGTCATAACAAAAAATGCAAGTGAAAAAATCGCATATTTTGCATTTAAATATGCAAAAGAAAACAAAAGAAAGAAAGTTACAGCTGTTCATAAGGCAAACATTCTAAAGATTACAGATGGCTTATTTTTGGAAGCTACTAGAAAAGTAGCAAAAGAATATTCTGAAATAGAGTACGAAGAAAAGATCATTGACAATATGTCTATGCAGTTGGTTTTGAATCCCGAAAAATATGATGTAATTGTTGCTCCCAATTTGTATGGAGACATCCTTTCCGATTTAGCAGCAGGTTTGATAGGAGGATTGGGCCTTGCTCCAGCTGCTAATATTGGCGAGGATGCTGCGATCTTTGAAGCGGTCCATGGAAGTGCCCCAGATATAGCCAATAAGGGTATAGCAAATCCCATCGCTATATTAAACTCCTCCATTATGTTGCTAAATTATTTGAAATTGAATGAATTAGCAGAAAAACTCCAAAATGCTATTTCTGCAACGATTAAAGATATAGATAGTTTAACACCGGATTTAGGGGGAAAAGGTAACATAGAGTCGATAAAAAATAAAATTATTTCATTTTTGGATTGAATAGTTGGTGATTTTTTTGAAAAATACATTCAATAAGATAGTCATAAAGGTTGGTAGTAGCTCTATAGCTGATGAGAACGGAATAAATGTTGGTAGGATGAATAAAATCGTCGAGCAAGTAGCTGTATTAAAGATCAAAAGGAGAAAAGATATTATCATCGTTTCATCGGGAGCTATAGCCGCAGGTAAAAGTGAATTAGGTTACCGTTACAAACCTTATTCTCTTTCTGAAAAGCAGGCTTGCGCAGCTGTTGGTCAAGGTGTGTTGATCTCCAAATATCGTGAACTTTTTGCAGTTAAAAAAATTAAAGTAGCTCAAATACTTTTAACTGCTGAAGATTTTTCTAATCGTCATCGTTATTTAAATGCATACAATACTATGACTGCACTTTTAGAAAATGATGTAATACCTATTGTAAATGAAAACGATACAGTAACGACAGATGAAATTAAATTCGGTGATAATGATGTTTTATCTGCTCAAGTTGCAAGTTTGTTGGAAGCAGACTTATCGATCATTCTCTCAGATATTCCCGGATTGTTGAAAGATTTGACTAACCCGAAATCATTGATAAATATTGTTGAAGAGGTTACCCCAGAGCTTGAAATTCTTGCCAACGGAAAGAGTGGTAAACTTGGTACTGGAGGAATGAGTTCAAAATTAAAAGCAGCTCAGATTTCCATTGCCTCAGGAATACCTTTAACAATTCTCCCTTCTTATGAAGATGGTATTATCACAAAAGCTGTTGATAATATTGAACATAGGCAGTTCAACATTGGTACAACTTTTTTACCTAAAGGTAAAAAGATGAGCAAAAGGAAAAGATGGATTCAGTTCAGCTTGAAGCCAAAAGGTGAGTTGATTGTTGATAATGGTGCACACGAGGCACTTTTAAAAGGTAAAAGTTTGTTAGCTGTAGGAATAATAAGTTTATCAGGCAATTTTTCCATCGGAGATCTAGTGGTAGTATCCAATAAAAAAGGAGAAAATATTGGAAAGGGCTTGGTAAACTATTCTTCTGAGGAATTGAAAGAAATAATCGGCAAAAAGTCTCATGAGATACTCTCATTCAAAGAAAACGTTGGTCCTGAAGAGGTGATACACAGGGATAACTTAGTTACAATGGAGGCAACGGAGGGATTTGAACCCTCGAATAGCGGTTTTGCAGACCGCCGCCTTTGACCCCTTGGCTACGTTGCCAAATTGGCGGGGACGACGGGACTCGAACCCGCGGCCACCGGTGTGACAGACCGGCATGATAACCAACTTCACCACGTCCCCTTCAACTTCAAATGTATTTTATCATATAATTCCAATTTTGTCTAGTTTATTCTTCACTTTCTTCATTATCAGTATTAACTTTTGCTTCTTTTTGTTCTTCGGTTAGGGTAACATTTTTGCCTTCGAACTCTTCTTTTGATATTTCAACTATTTGTACTTTCTCTTTGATGAATTGGGCCACTTTTTCTCTTAATTTGTTCCACAGGATTTCATTTGATAGTTCAGCATTTGAACTTATTATCTCCTGAGCGCGCGAGAAAGGTAAACCGTACATAGTTGAGAAGTTCTTGATCTCTTGTGACAATTCTTCGTTCCCCACTTTTATATCGTTTTCTAATGATAGTTTTTCGATGACGACCATCTCTTTTATCCAATTCAAAGCACTCTTTTTGATTTCCTCTCTCAATTTGGTTTCATCATTATCGAATTTTTTCAAGTTTTCTTCGTATTTATCCTTGTTTTTAAGATCGTTTATAGTCGAATCAATATAATAATTTAAACTCTCTTCAGAAATATCAATATCAACATAATTTGGTAACTCCGATAAGATATAGTTAATAACAAATTCATCCTGCCAATTTTTAATAGCTTGTTCTCCTTCTTTTTTCAACATCTCTTTCAGCTCATTCAATGTTTCTACTTCAATATTCAGCTCTTTTGCAAAATTATCGTTTAATTCGGGCAATCTTCTAGTATAAGCTTGCGTGATTCGGACTTTTTGAATAACTTTTTTACCTTGATCTTCTTTTTCTAATTCAAATTCGTCACCGGTTTTTTTCCCGATGATTTTTTTAACGAGTTCTCTTTCATCGTCTTCTCTTACTATTATTTCCTCTTCTTCATCAGATTTGATAATTTCATCGTTTTCATCTACTAAATCATAATTTATTCTTACATAATCTCCATATTGTATTGGTTCTTCTTTTGGATCTAATATTGCATTGCTCTCAAGTAAATCATTCAATCTTCTTTGTACAAAGTCCTCAACCACTTCTTTAGATTCAGGGACTTTAACCGTCATATTTTCAAATTCTGTTTTTATAATTTCAGGATAGGTGTGAAGCAAGACTTCAAATTCTGTGTGTTCCACATCTTGAGCTCTTGATTCAATAATAATTGGGAAGAGCAACTTTTCTTCTTCTCTGATTTTGTGATCCAGCTCATGTTCGGCTTCTTCTAACAACATATTATTGAAATCGGGACCTAAGCGCAACTTAATAACCTGTTTAGGAACTTTACCCTTTCTAAATCCTTCAAAGGTGTAATGCTGATTAATTTCTCGAACGAGTTGATCTTCTATTTTTTCAATTTCTTCTTTGGAAAATTTGAAAAGGTATTTCTTAACATTTTTGTCTTGGCTAAGTAAAGTTTTTTCCATGATCCTTCCTCCTAATTTTGAGAAGTTTTCATCGAAGTTCAAAGTATTATACAATGAAAGATAAGGAATTTGGTTAATTAAACGTCAATTTTTGTTTTTATAGTGTAAACATTTTTCTTATCTCAGCCTTTTATTTGTATAATATTTTTATGGAAATTCTAATTTATTTGTGATACAATATTTCGACTCGAAATAGTAGTTAGAGGTGAAAGTATTGGTTGGACAGTTCCTTTTAAAAGATATCCCAATGATTTATGGAAGCCAAGAGGATATTTATTCCTATATTGAAGACCAAATCGAAAAAGAGAAACTTTGGATAGTTACTTTAAATGCGTTGATGTATATGGAATATTTGAAGGGTAACGATTATTCTAAAGTCATTAGCAAAGCGTCTTTTTCCATTCCTGATGGAGTGGGGATTGTTAAATTACTCAAAAAGAAAGGTATTGAGACGGAAAGATGCCCTGGTATAGATACAATGAAGTATTTGTTAGAAGTTTCTCAAATGAGTAATTATAAAATATTTCTACTTGGATCAGAAGAAGACGTGGTTAAACTAGCAGCGCAAGCAATTGAGAAAATGTTCCGTGTAAATATTGTTGGATTTCATGATGGGTATTTTGATATAAATGCTGAAAGAGAAGTAGTTCAAAAAATTAATGATAGCAAAGCAGATCTCCTTTTTGTAGGAATGGGAATTCCAAAACAGGAATCTTTTATTTTCAGAAACTATGAAGCGTTACAAGCAAAGCTTATGATGGGAGTTGGTGGCAGCTTTGATGTTTTCGCTGGAGTAACAAAAAGGGCTCCTCTTTTCTTTCAAAAACTTGGATTAGAATGGTTGTACAGAATGTTTGAAGAGCCCCATCGATTCAAAAAATTACCTGATCTATTTAAATTTTATGTGAATTTATATAGAAATAAAGATTAATTATATAAATTCCACATTTAGATGTGAAATCTCTGAAGAAATATTCAGATAACAGGTGTAAGATGCTTCTGAGAAATTATCAGAAACATAAGTTCCATCTTCTCTTTGGTACATTCGTCCGAAATTTTTGAAGTTCAAATCTCCGATATGGTTCAATACTAAAGCTACATCTTGAGGCAATTTTATATTTATCGATGAAACTTCAGAGTCCACGTCAACTGAGGTATTATCTTTTTGAGAAGGGATCAAAGTAATTTTAGATGCAGTTGATTTGATTCTTACTTCTCGTGTTTTAATCTGTCTTAAATCAAAAAAAGCGGTACTAACATTCAATTCTGCACGATAATTGTAATAAATATTCTCGTTTAAATATACAGTTATTTTTGCTCGTTCGGGTACTTTTACATTGGATATTTTCAGCTTGTTGAAAATATCAACTTTAGAAGTGTCATGTTCTTGCCTAAAAGAATATATATCGTTATCAATCACAGCTTTGACTTTTACAGGTGTATCTATCTTAGAAGAGTCAATATTTAGAGAGCTCCAGTCTACGTCTGTTGACAAGTCAAGTATATTTCCTGTAAATTTAGGTGGAAGATTTTCTGATATTATTGATTTGTTAATCTTTAAGTGAGGCTTTCTTATATGGAATAGTCCTTTAAATCCAACAGCAATAATATACGATGCGATCATCAATAGAACCAGTTCCCAAAAATTTAGTGAGGTGGGGAACAACTGAAATGTGTCAAGCAACAGTATTATTCCAAATATTAGACTTCCTAAAGTTCCTACATTTCTTTTTCTGAAAAAAGTTAGTCCGGATCCTAGAAAAATAACTGTAAAAAAGAATTCTATCAAGTTGAAACTTACTAAGAATTCGTTGAAAATAACTGATAAAAAGATTAAAATACCTAACGCGATTAATATTATTCTTCCTTCCATTATTATTCCCCCCTATCTTTCAAAAATTTATCTGCTAGTTCTTCAGAGTATCCCAACTCTTTTAAAAGTTCTATGGCAAAAGATCGAGAAATTTTTTTCTCTTTTAATAAAGACAAAATCTTTTTTTCTTCAATGGTTAGGAATTCATCACCTTTTGAAAAATCCTCACTTTTTTCTTTTCCCATTTCTTCTATGACTTCCCCATGAGGTGCTACTCCTCTAATACGAATATCTCCACTCATTACATTAATTTTTAAAACTCTTTTTTTGGGAAGAGTAGAAGAATCACTACGTTGAACTAAATCAACGTTTGATTTAATCGATGATGAAAACCTGTGTATTGGAGCTTCTAAATAAATTTTTTCTTTTCCTTGAACTATTAGATCTATATCTCCAGAAGCGGTGTTTACCGTACAATAAAAATTCTTATCTAGAGAATCTACAGAGATATCACCGCTCGCTGATTTAAAGTTTGCTGCTTTCACGATACAATTTTTTATTGAGACATCACCGGAAGCCATAATTAACTTAAGATTTTCTATTTTAGAGTTTTCAACTAAAACATCGCCACTAGCCATACTAAAATCACCATTCAGTATATTCACATTGTGAATTTCAAAATCTCCCGAAGCTCCTTTTAAAATCAATTCTTCCAACTCACTGTTATTTAAGTCGATACTCACATCCCCAGACCCGGTATCCACCCGTAAAGATTTCAAAGTTTTAGTTTGATTAGATCCTCTAATATATGCATCTCCTGATCGAGTTTTGATCGTAAAATTGTATAAGTTGGTAGAATCCAAGTCTGTTTCTATATCAGCTGAGGATAAGTCTAACGTTATATCGTTAACTTGATCTCCTATGGACAAATTAATCGGTACTTCATGGAACATTTTAGAGAAAGAAAAGAATTTTGATAAGAAGTCACCTTTTTCATAATCTATGTCGATTGATATGCTTGTACTATCTAATCCCCAGCTAGTTTCTACGTTGATTTCTTGATCTCGGTATTCGAGATATGTTGTTTCACCGTGGCAAATTTTTATTCTTCCGTGAAAGTTTCGCGCCTTTATTTTAATCACTTTTACATCATTCAAATCAATCCTTTGCATTCAAAATCACTCCTTTTTATTTTTTGTACTTTTTTAATAATTCTTTAGCTTCTTCAGGGGTAATTTCTCCTTTTTCAATTTTTTCAAGAATTTCAAGGGTTTTTTCTCTACTTTCAATGTTTTCAGACTCGTACCCCATTGCTGTGGCAACTTCTTCTAATCTTGCTTTTGCAGTAGGATAAGAGATACCAAGCTCTTTTTGTAATTCCGATAAATTTCCTCTAACCTTGATAAAAATCTTCAAAAAATTTAATTGTTGGTTTGTTAATTGAGCAAATTCTTCTAATTCGAAGTTACCAGATATTTCAGTTCCACACTCTTCACAGCGATATTTTACGATATTTAACTTACCCCCGCAAACAGGGCACTTGGATAAGCGGTATTTAGGCATATTAGGACCTCCTATTAGTATTTTTTATGTTGTTATGATATTTTTAAAGACTGTCTGGTTATTTTGAAAAAATTATAACATAAAACTTTAAAATTGTCAACTATAAATACAAAAATCTTTATTTTCCAAATAAAAAAATTAAATTTATAGTTTTCAAATATAAATTTTAAAAAAGGGCTAGGTATTTGGTATAATCGATGATATAATATTCATTGGAATTGAGGAAAAATTACACTTTGAGGAGGTCCAACCTTGGCAATAGACTCACCTAGTTGGTTAAAAAGTTCTGTAATTTATGAAGTTTTTGTTAGAAATTATGGGAATGCTGGAACTTTTAATGATATATACAACGATATTGAACGTATTAAGGCTTTGGGAGCGGACATACTGTGGTTTATGCCTTTTTATCCTATTGGAAAGGTTGGTAGAAAAGGTACCCATGGAAGTCCATATTCTATAAAAGATTACGAAGAAATATCCAAAGAATATGGGAATAGGCAGGACTTTAAAAGATTGATAGACAAGGCACATGACAATGGAATAAAAATAATGATCGATATCGTATTCAATCATACCTCTATGGATTCGAAGTTAGTTGAAACACATCCTGAATGGTTCATGAAAGATGAAAACGGAAAATTAACAAGAAAAGTTGAGGACTGGATTGATGTTTACGATTTGGATTATCAAAATAAGGATTTATGGGATTATCTAATAAAAGTTTTGGATAGCTGGGTTGATCTTGGTGTAGATGCTTTTAGATGTGATGTTGCCCCGCTTGTACCTTTAGAGTTTTGGAAAAAAGCTAGAGAACAATTGAATCAAAGAAAGGAACTTATTTGGGTGGCTGAAACACTTGACCCAAAATTTATTCGCGATCTTAGAAGCAAACAATACAATGTTCATTCAGATTCAGAGGTATACCAAGCCTTTGACCTTACATATGATTACGAT
Source organism: Petrotoga sibirica DSM 13575 (assembly GCF_002924625.1). GTDB lineage: Bacteria > Thermotogota > Thermotogae > Petrotogales > Petrotogaceae > Petrotoga > Petrotoga sibirica. The sequence goes on from NZ_JAHC01000032.1 coordinate 137,418, forward strand.
GGCTTTTACTATTTAAGAAGTTATTTTTCTGGGGAGAAAGATTTAAATTGTTATTTCGATCATGTTTTTTTGCAGGAAACAATATTTCCAAAAAATTCTATTAAAATGCGTTTTTTAGAAAATCATGATAATCCTAGAATTGCTTCTGTTTTAAAGGGAAAAGATAAGATCAAAAATTGGACTGTTTTATATAATTTTTTGCCAGGAGCTTCTTTAGTATATGCTGGTCAAGAATTAATGATGGAGAATCTACCTAACCTTTTCGAAAAGGATTCGATCAAATGGAACAAAGGGGACTATGAATTTTTAAGCTTTTTCAAAAAGATTGTTAACTTGGCCAAAGAGATCAAATCAACCTGCGAACGATTTTCTATTCGGGAGTTATCTAAGGGTATAATAATGATAAAATGGAGTGGGGATCAGGATGAATACATTACCATATTGAATTTGGAAGATAGATATGGAAAAGTACCAGTAGATTTTACTTTGTATGGAACGGATTTAATAACTAACGAAATTGTTTCTATACAGTCCTACTTTGTAATCAGCAAATTACCAATTATTATTAAAACAAGGTGAAACATTGAATGATGCAAATTAACCTAGTTTGATGTAACGGAGGTATTTGAATGGGAATTTTTGAAAAGTTCAAAAATGGTTTGAGTAAAGCGAGAAATACCGTATTTAAAAATATCAAAACTATTTTTTCAGGTAAGGTTCTTGACAATGATGTATTAGAAGAATTGGAAGAAATTTTAATAATGTCTGATATGGGTGTTGAAGTTTCCAATAAAGTATTGGAAGAGTTAAAAAGTAAATATAAAACTGATAATTCCTACAATGATCCGCTTTTATTATTGAGAGATATTTTAGTGGAAAATTTACATAAAGACGAAGTGGTTAATGATTTTCAACAAAAACCCTATGTAATACTCGTTGTCGGAGTCAACGGTAGTGGTAAAACTACAACTACTGCGAAGTTATCTAAGATGTATTCTAACCAAGGGAAAGAAGTTGTTTTAGCTGCTGCAGATACATTTAGGGCAGCTGCAATTGAGCAACTCAAAGAATGGGGTAATAGGTTAAATACCACAGTGATAGCTCATCAAAAAGGTTCAGATGCCGCCGCAGTTGTGTACGATGCAATAACGCACGCAAAATCAAAAGGCAAAGATGTAGTGTTAATAGACACCGCAGGACGTTTACATACAAAAAGCAATTTAATGGATGAATTAAAAAAAATAAGGCGTGTAGTTGAAAGGGAAGTCCCCGGTGCTCCTCATGAAACACTGTTAGTTCTTGACGGAACTACTGGTCAAAATGGGATTTCTCAAGCAAAGGCTTTCAAAGAGGCTATAGATATAACGGGGATAGTTGTAACTAAATTGGATGGAACAGCCAAAGGGGGAATAGCTTTTGCTATAAACCATGAACTCAATATTCCAATAAAGTTGGTAGGATTTGGAGAGAAAGAAGACGATTTACAAATTTTTGATCCATTGTCCTACTGTGATGCATTACTAGGTGTTGATGAAGTAGAATGAAAGATTTTATTAGAGATTTTGCAGTGTGCCCAGTATGTCAAAAAGAGTTTTCTTTTGATAAAGTAGCTTCAACGTCTATAAAAATAAGTTCTTATGATTTGGATTTGAAACCTGAATATAGAGATATTAATGTATCTCTCTATTCTTTGATTACTTGTCCCAATTGCTATTTTACTTTTCTGGAAAAAGATAAAGATTATATATACGAATACTTAACTTCTCAAAACACAGAAAAAGTTAAGCTTTTTTTGAATAAGATAAATAAACTATCCCTTCCAGAAGTAGATAATTTTTCTTCAAAAACTCATGAATTTTATCAAGTTCAACTTATGCTTGCTGCTAATATTTACGCAATTTTGGGACTACTCAGTGAAGTAATAAAAATTTTGATAAAATTTGCTTGGTACTACCGTGAACAAAATGAAGAAGAAAAAGAGTTAGGAATACTTTACTATTGTGGAAAAATTATTGAAAAGAACTATCAAACATTTTCAGAAGAGGATTATATATTTTCTTTGTTTTATCTGGGGTATATAAACTATAGACTGAATAATAAGAAGGAAGCTGCGAATTTGTTTGATTATTTGTTGAAAAATTATAATAATCCTACAAATCCATACTTAAAGGCTGCAAAATTTCTAAGGGGTGAATTAAAATGAGAAAATTTATTTGGTTTTTTTTGGTTGGTCTAGTATTTTTTCTATCTGGGTGTACAGTATTTCAACCGACTTCTCAAGAACCGACTTTGCCAAACAAAGATTTGGAGTTAATTCAAAATCATTTGGATGCGTTGGATGAGCGTTTAACTCAAATGGAAGAAAAACTTAATAGTTTATCTGACGAAATTTATCAAATTTCAAAGAACAACAGTTATGCTTATGATATGGCAAAAAGTCTAAAGGATCAATACACCTATATTGATAGTAGGGTTGTAACATTGGAAAATTATTTGTATGAAGGGCGGAGTACTGAATCTATTGATAAACTGCTAGATTTAGATCAAAGGGTTCAAAGTTTAGAGAGCCAAATTAACAATGTTTCTCAAAAAAAGGTTGATAATTTTACAAATACTGATTTAGATAAAAAATTGTTGCAATTGGAAGTTCAGATTGCAGAATTACAAAATGTTGTGAACAATATTCCCAAGAATGATCAAAAAATTCTCCTGGATACTGTGAACTCACTAATGGAAAAGGTTAATAATTTGGAAAAAAGTTTTAAAAATTCCGAATTTTACTTTTTGGAAAACGGAAATATAAAAGAGCTTGTACAACAAGAGGTAGACAAACTGAATTTAGAAAAATATGTGGAAAACATAGTGGATTACAAAACTGAAGAGACCGTTTCTAAATTTTATTATAAAAATCAGACCGCAGATATTTTGAACGTTAAAACTTTAGAAAACCAGATTTCTTCTTTAAGCAAAGAAGTAGAAATTGTAAAATATGACCTTCAAAAGGTTATTACTCAACCACCAAATTCATTAACTGAGAAATATCTTGGTCAAATACAAAATATTGAAATTAAGATCGGTCAACTTTATAGATCGGTAGGAGAGGCAGAAGCTAGTTATTTGTTTGAAAATTCAAACGAAGTAAGGTATCTAGTTAAGCCTGGGGATACCCTTATAAGCATTTCAAATGCGTTTAACTTAGGAAATAAAGGCGTTCAGATTATTCTGCAAGCCAACAATTTGCAATCCACGAATATTAAAGTAGGGCAAGAATTAATCATACCCGTGAATAATATTGAAAAGTATATCAGGTGGCCCTTCCCTAAAACATCACTTTCAAATTATGAAAATATTGTTGTGAGGTTTGGAGAAAGAAGCGCAGGTGGAGTTTCTAGCGGGATAGGAGTTTTGGTTCAAACAGAGCAAGTTTATCCGGTTTTGCCTGGCAGAGTGATAGAGACTGGAAAATTACCAAATGCCAATTGGTATATAAAAATAGACCACGGAAATTCTATTGTTAGTGTAATAGGGAATTTAAAAACTCCATATGTTGATGAAGGCAGATGGGTGGATTCGAATACATCATTAGGAATAACTCAAGCAAGTAGTATTGTAATGGTTGAATTGTGGAAGAACGGAGAACCAAGAGATCCTTTGAAACTTTTTTATAATATGATTGGAGATTTTCAGGCAACCTACTACACAGAATGGGATGACAAACTTGTCTATTCTCCAACTTTTAGGTTAACAAGGTCTGGAGAAAAACCAACTCCATACAAAACAATAGCAGCAGATCCGAATGTTTTGCCTTTAGGAACGATAGTTTATATACCTGAATTGTCGGATCTTCCAAATAAAGGGTATTTTGAGGTTCAAGATACGGGTGCCAAAGTTTTGGGGAATAAGATTGATATTTACGTAAACGATGTTAGATTAGCTAATAATAGTTTACAGAATCTAACCGTTTACGTGGTCGGTAGAAAATCCAACGTATAAGATTGAACCTATAAAAAGTATACTTGATACTTTTTTATTTAGCGTTTATTAGTAAATGAAACGTTTATTTTAAAAGGAGGAATAATACATGTCACTTACAGTCAAAAGTAGTTATGCTTTAAAGGCTTTGTTTGAATTAGCTGTATTAGCCAAAGATGAAAGAAGAGAAAAAGTGTCTATCAGAGAATTATCTGAAAGGCAAAACATACCAAAAGATTTTCTTGAAAAAATATTTATTGAATTACGTGATGCAGGAATAGTTAAATCTATTAGAGGTAAATTTGGTGGATATGCTTTAGCTAAAAATCCAGAAGATTTACGTTTGAGTGAAATTATTCAAGTTTTAGATAAACCACTTCAATCCTTTGATTGTATTGTTGGAGAATGTTCCATGGAAATAGAGTGTGCTGTTGAATTTGTTTGGAAAAGGGTTAATAATTTTATCTTGTTGGAATTAAGTAAAATGACCTTGCAAGATATAATTGATTACGGAAGAAAAATAGCAAAGATCAAGAGGTCAGAAAATGAAGGAGGTAGATTAAAAAAAATAAATGTCCAATAAAAAGGTATTAATGCTTATGAGTGGTGGGGTAGATAGCTCTGTCGCTGCCTATCTTTTAAAAGAACAAAATTATCAAGTTATAGGACTTCATTTCAAAACGGTAAGCGATGTTATTTTTTCATTGATCCCTGAAAAAAAGAAGGTTTGTTGTAGTCCTTCAGATACACAAGATGCGTTAAAAATTGCAAATAAGTTAGATCTTGACGATTTTCAGATTGTTGATATAAAAAAGGAATTTAAAGACAAAATAATCAATTATTTTATCAATACCTACAAAGAAGGTGAAACACCCAATCCTTGCATGTTATGCAACAGATTTTTTAAGTTTGGAAAGGCTTTAGAGATTGCTAATACCTACGGCGCAGATTTGGTTTCCAGTGGTCACTATTTAATAAAAGAGTATTCTAAAAAATATTCTACTTATATTATTAAAAAAGGTGTTGATCAATACAAAGATCAGTCATATTTTCTATCTTATATAGACAAAAATACTCTTCCTTATTTGTACTTTCCCTTAGGGAATATGTATAAAGTTCAAATAAGAGATATAGCAAAAAAAATAGGATTAAGTGTGGCAAATAAGCCTGACAGTCAAGAGTTGTGTTTTATTCCTGATAACGATTATAGAAGATTTCTAAAACAACATGGGGTTAACCCAAAAGAAGGAAAAGTTTACGATCTAGAAGGAAACGAAATAGGCACACACACAGGATACATGAATTACACTATTGGGCAACGTTCCGGGATAAGCTACTATAAAAATGCAGATGTGAAATTACATGTTTATAAAATAATCCCCCAAAATAATATTCTCATCGTTGCTCCTACTGAAAAAATGTATTCTAATGAGCTTATTGTACAAGACGTTAACTTTTTTGTGGATTTCGATCAAGTAGAAGGCTTTTGTAGAGTTCGAAAGAAAAGTGAAGAAAAGCCGGCAGTTGTTAATAAGATTTCTGATAATACTTTAAAAGTGAGTTTTAAAGAACCTATATTTGCTGTTACACCTGGTCAATTTGCAACAATTTATGACGAAAGTGGAGTTGTTTTAGCTTCTGGCGTAATCAATTAATTAATATTTAAAGGAATGGGGGAATTTTGATAATGGGAATTAGGGACGCAGCCTATCCAGGTAGTTTCGATCCAATAACCTTTGGACATGTGAATGTTGTCAAAAGAGCAAGTGAAAGGTTTGACAATCTTTATGTTGTTGTGGTTAATAATCCAAACAAAAAGTATCTTTTTTCTCTCCAAGAAAGGATGGAAATGGTAAAAAAGGATTTAGATGGCATAAAAAATGTTGTTGTTGATTCTTATGACGGTTTGTTGGTCGATTATTTAAAGAAAAATAAGATATATAATCTAATAAGAGGTTTAAGGGCGGTCAGTGATTACGAATATGAACTACAAATGGCAAACGCAAATCATATGCTTTTTCCAGAGTTAGAGATTTTCTTTCTCATGGCTGATACAGAATTTTCTTACATTTCTTCATCTATGATCAAAGAAATCGCCTCTTACAATGGAAGCGTTAGCAAGTGGGTATCTAAGTTTGTTGAAGCAAAGTTACAAGAAAAACTATTAAAAAAATAGTAATAAAATAATAATTTTCTTGTTTTAATATTCAATTAGTTGTGTTAAAATACAATGGTTTTATCGACCATCATGGTTGGCAGAGGAACGGAGCGGGGCGAAGGGGCGCTAACACTAGGTTTTAGAGTTTTTAAAGTCAGAATTAAAAAGCATTAGGAGGTATTTTAAATGGACGTATCAATTGAAAAAATAAAGAATCTTAGGGCTTCAACAGGAGCAGGAATGTTGGATTGTAAAAATGCTTTAGAAGAAGCTAACGGGGATATAGATAAAGCCGTTGAAATCTTGAGAAAGAAAGGTGCTATAAAAGCTGCAAAAAAAGCTGGAAGAGTCACTAATGAAGGAATTGTATACTCTTATATTCATCATAATGAAAAAATTGGTGTCTTGCTATTGTTGGGATGTGAAACTGATTTTGTAGCTAGAACAGATGATTTCCATGACTTAGCTAAGAAGATTTCTCTGCAAATTGCTTCGATGAAACCAAAATGGATTTCAAGGGAAGAAGTTCCTCGAGAAATTATCGATAAAGAAAAAGAAATTTACATGGAAGAGTTAAAAGAGTCCAACAAACCGGAAAATATCAAGGAAAAAATTGTAGAAAACAAATTAGAAAAGTTCTACACTGAAAATTGTCTTCTTGATCAAGAATATGTTTTTGGTGAAGGGGAAAGTATAAAAGATATTATTAGTTCTATGATAGCTAAAGTAGGAGAAAATATTACAGTAGATAAATTTGCTAGATTCGCAATAGGTGAATAACAAAAAGGTGGAGGTTTCCACCTTTTTTGCTCTGTTTATGAATTAGATTTACTTTCTAGTGTAATTAAGATTTTATTTTTAAAGGGAAAATCTGTGAAACTCTTTTGTCTTAGCGAAGCATGTTTTTGGACAATTTCATCATTTTGGTGGTTAGCTGCGATCTGAATGGGCTCTAACAATAATTTTTTAGAATTTTTTAAAAGACATTAATCACATTTCAAAAAGGAGGGCCTATGTACAAAAGAGTATTACTAAAATTGAGCGGGGAATCTTTGAGTGGCGAAGGGGGAAAAGGGTTTTCTGAGAAAACGTTAACATATTTGGTGAATGAGGTCAAGAAAATTCATCAGTTAAATATTAAATTGGGGATCGTTGTCGGAGCTGGAAACATATTTAGAGGGAAAGAGCTGAAAGATTTCCGAATTCAAATGGCTGATCAATTAGGAATGCTGGGCACCGTCATAAATTCACTGTATCTTAAAAACGTTTTTGAAAGCAATGGTTTGAAAAGTATCGTAGTTTCGCCCATTGTAAATTTGCCTTCTGTAATGCCGCTCAAATATGATTTTATTGAACAGTGTTTTGAAGCTGGTTATATTGTCTTATTTGGTGGGGGAACTTCCAACCCTTTGTTCACTACGGATACTGCTGCCGCCTTGAGAGCGATAGAAATGAATGCAGATATACTTATTAAAGCTACGAAGGTCGATGGTATATACGATAAAGATCCAAAATTATTCGAAGATGCCAAAAAATATGACAACATAACTTTTGAACAAGCAATTAAAGAGCAAATAAAAGTAATGGATACAGAGGCTTTTTCAATATGTAAAAAAAATAATCTTTCCATACTGATTATTAATTTTTTCAAAGAAGGGAACTTGCTTAAAGCTGTAGAAGGAGAGAATATAGGCACTAAAGTCAACTACTAACAAATTCTCATTTAAGTGCCAGTTCTATTCGAGATTTTAACAAAAATATAAAAAGATAAATTTCAGGAGGTGTTCATTAATGGAAAAGTTTTATGATGAAATAGTATCAGTAAAAGCCAGAGAGGTATTAGATTCAAGGGGAAATCCAACCGTTGAAGCCGAGGTCACATTATCTACAGGTGTAACGGGCTCAGCTATTGTTCCTTCAGGTGCTTCAACAGGTAAATTCGAAGCCTTGGAATTGAGAGATGGTAACAAAGATTATTACCTGGGAAAAGGTGTTACTAAAGCGGTGAACAACGTAAACAACATTATTGAGCAAGAAGTCGTTGGATTGAACGCCTTTGATCAAGTTAACGTTGATAGAGTGATGTTGAACTTAGATGGAACAGAAAACAAAGAAAATCTTGGCGCTAATGCAATATTAGCTGTTTCTATGGCTGTGGCAAGAGCTGCAGCAAACTCCTTAGGTCTTCCTCTTTATAAGTATTTAGGTGGAGTGAACGCCAAAGTTTTACCCATACCAATGATGAATATAGTAAACGGTGGACAACACGCTGATAATAATTTAGATATTCAAGAGTTTATGATCATGCCTGCCGGATTTGATTCATTTAAGGATGCTTTGAGGGCAGGAGCAGAGGTTTTTCATAATTTAAAAAATATTTTGAAAAAAGAAGGGCACATAACTTCTGTTGGAGATGAAGGTGGTTTTGCTCCAAATTTAAGTTCGAATGAAGAAGCTATAAAATATATTATTAGAGCCATACAAGCTGCTGGTTACGAACCTGGTAAACAAATCTTCATCGCTATGGATGCGGCTGCTTCTGAGTTTTACAATGAAGAGACAAAGAAATACTCTGTTGATGGGAAAGATATGAGTTCGAATGAATTAGCAGATTATTATATATCATTAATTGATAAATATCCTATCAAATCATTAGAAGATCCTTTCGATCAAGAGGACTGGGAAGGTTACTCTGAATTCACTGCAAAGGTGGGAGACAGGGTACAAATAGTTGGTGATGACTTATACGTTACTAATGTTAAAAGATTGCAAAAAGGTATAGATTTAAAAGCTACAAACTCTATTTTGATCAAATTGAATCAAATAGGGAGTGTAACAGAGACTCTCGATGCAATTGAATTAGCCTACAAAAATAATATGACTGCCGTTGTATCCCATCGCTCTGGTGAAACAGAAGATACCTTTATCGCTGATTTAGTTGTTGCCGTAAATGCAGGCTTTATTAAAACAGGATCCCTTTCAAGAACAGACAGGATAGCAAAATATAATCAGTTGTTAAGAATCGAAGAAGAACTCGGTACAACCGCTCAATATAGAGGATTGAACGCTTTTTATTCTATTAAGAAATAGTGAATATTTTAAGATTATTAAAAAAACCGGTGATTTCTTTTTTCACCGGTTTTTATATATATATATATATATTTCTTATAATACTTGAACGAGTTTTTTTTTCATACAAAATCAATTCTTTTTACCTGATAATTCATCTCTTTCAATTTATTTGTGAGATACTGCGTTTTTAATTTAAAATAATCGGTGTTATTCTCCAACTCAAAACTTATATAAACTTCTTTTTCCAGATTTTGTATAAGGGCATCTATAACTCCGAAGTTGTGAGTAAGAAGGATTAAATTCAATTTTTGATTCATCGCCTCTTTCTGGTAATTTTTTGAATTGTTTTGATATTCTCTATCAATCGTAAAAAATATAGGCATCCCAAAGATCGAAAAAAACATCAGTGGCGTTTTTGTTTCTAAGCTTAGATTTTTAATAGTTAAGTAAGAAATTAATGTTTTATCCACTATATTATTTTTTTTGATAATTTGGGATTCATTTTTATTAAGCAAGATATTCTTATCTTTCTCTTGCAAGGTTAATAATTCTTTCATTAGCCTTATCTCGTTCTTAGAGAAAAAATCCGGATTATCCCTTTTAGAGATATATGCTCTTATCATATCTACGATTTTATTGGCAGAATGAGAGGGAGATAAGACGAAGTTCAAGTTATCTTTAAAGGATTTTACAAGTGCAGTTACAATCTTTTCTGTTAGTTTTTTAAAGGAAGTTATTTCGCGGGTTTCCAAATTATCAAATTTTAAGTTTTTCAATTGTGTGTTTAGGGTTCGAAAAAACTCTGAAAGCCATATGGATGCTTTCATATTTTGTGTATCTGTGAACTTAGGAGTTTTAAGGTTAATAGTATCGATATTTTTAAAGTTTGGAAATTTTAAACTTAATTTAAAACCATCTGTTGATGACTCACCTAAATATTTCATCTTAATTGAAGTATCTACACTATTTGCTTTATCTTGCGATTTTAGAAAATTCAAATTCACTCTAATACCTGATTTGATATTTTGATTACTTTGATTTTCTAAAAAGAAAAAAGAATCTTTAACACCTATTATAACTATGTTATCCTTTGAATAAAGAACTGTACCTACTAATCTATTAATATTATTTTTCTTTGCGTATTCAAATAAAAAGGAATTATTTTGAGAAAAAATCAGGTTCAACAATTTGCCATACATATTTATTACCTACTCTTCAGATTCATCAAATAGTCCTAATTCCAATGATTTTTTTACAGATTTATAACGTTTAATTTTGGAAGTAACTAACTTTTCCGAAGTCAATAATTTTTCTTTCATCATTATGTACCTAACTTTATTGGGTTCAGTGAAGTACCAATTATTTTTAGAAGATGAATATTCTGGTACGTTTACCTTGTATTTTGTTCCAATTACTGCCCGTGATTCTATTTTTTCAATAGCTTTAATTTTTTTTAAATAAGTGATAGCATTTTGTGTTCTTCCAATGCTAATATTCAAATTCGAAGCTATTTCTCGCACGCTAGTATGGGTAACTGTATGATCGTATCCAAGCCCGTAGCTCATGTTGTACAAGTATAGATATACCTTTGCAAAGGAAGATGGAGTTAGTTGCAATATGTACATAAGTACCTTTTCTGGAATCTGTATAAAAGGTCTAACGGGTCTATATTCAAATAAATTTACTTTAGTATCTTTTTCCCCACTTGTTCTAGGCATTAGCTTTTTTCCTCCCATTCTTCTTTACTGATAACTTCCCCATTTTCAAGGATGTATTCTTTTAATTTATAATTTCTATCAAAAGTGGCAGAAAGGTGTATTTTGTTAAAACAGTTTGAACCTATATATTCTTTATTTATTTTGTACTCACCTGTATCGTAATCCGTAATAAAATCGTATCCTTTTCTAAGATGACTTCTGAATTTTTCTCCACATTTTGAACATTTGAAATATATAACTATTGCATTTTTTTCATCGTAAAAAGCAGTGTTATTAGAAGTTTTGAAATTGTTTGACCTGTTTCTTTTAAAAAAGTTAAACATTGCGAATGTCCTCCTTTTTGAAAAACTCAATTATTTTTTAAAATGTACAATTAATTCTTAATCGATATTCAGATTATATCATAATTTATACGTTAAGTTAAATATATCAGATTATGGACAATTAGAAAAAACTAACGGTAAATGAAATCAATTAAACGCGAAAAACTAAAGAAAACATTACTTGAAAATAAAACAAAATTAAAGTATAATAAAAGTTAAAGTTTAATTAAAAATCACATTCAATTCTAAAGGGGTGATTATTAATGGAAGATAGCACAACAAAGATCGTAGAAGTAGAAGAAGAGAGAGAAACAGGAACAGAATTTTTATACAAGCTTGAAGACAAACCTCCTTTTTATGAGACCGTTGTTCTGAGTATTCAGCATGTGTTAGCGATGTTTGTAGGTATCATCACTCCACCCTTGATTATTGCGGGTGTGGCAGATCTAAATCCTTTGGAAACCGGATATTTTGTAAGCATGGCTTTGATTATTTCTGGGGTAACTACTTTTTTTCAAGTAAAACAATTAGGACCTTTTGGTAGCGGTCTATTGGCAGTACAAGGAACAAGTTTTACCTTTGTTCCCATGGCAATTGTTGCAGCCAATGTAGGAGGATTACCTTTAGTACTTGGTATGGCTCTTATTACTTCTCCAGTTGAAATGATTTTGAGTAGGTTTTTAACACAAACTAGAAAAATTTTCCCTCCTGTAGTGTCCGGCACAGTTGTCATGTTAATAGGTTTAGGGCTGATACGAGTAGCTATAACAGATATTGGTGGAGGGGCTGGAGCAACCAATTTTGGGAGTGCTCAAAATTTATCCATGGCTTTGTTTGTATTATTAGTCATTGTAATTGCAAATGTATATGGGAAAGGTATTATAAAAGTAGGAGCTATAGCAATTGGTTTAGTAGTAGGATACCTCGTTGCAATACCGCTGGGTATGGTGAATTTTGCTCCAATTGTAGAAGCTGGATGGGTAACAGTCCCTATCCCATTAAAATATGGGTTATCATTTAATTGGGCACTTATCATTCCTTGGATTTTAGCTTATATTATTACTACAATTGAAACAGTAGGTGACTTGACAGCAATTGCAGAAGTTAGTTGTGAACCAATTGAAGGTGAAGTACACGATAAAAGATTAAAAAGAGGAGTTTTATTAGATGGTGTGGGTAGCGCTTTAGCAGCTATTTTCAACACCCTTCCTAACACAACTTTTAGTCAAAATACTGGAGTTATACAATTTAGTAAGATTGCGAGTCGAGTCGTTGGATATGGTGTGGCACTTGTTTTGATACTATTAGGTATCTTTCCTAAGATTGGTGCTTTAGTGAGTGTTATGCCTAAACCTGTTTTAGGGGGGGCGACTATAGCACTCTTTGGAATGGTTGCAATGGCAGGGATGAGAATAGCGGTAAAAGATGGACTAAACGATAAAAAAATGTTTATATTAGCATTTTCTTTAGCTTTGGGATTAGGAGTTACATTTAGGCCCGATATAGTGAATCAATTACCTGAATGGATGTCAGTTATCTTTTCTTCTAACATTACTGTTGGATTTTTAACCGCTTTTATTTTAAATCTCATTATACCAGAACCCAAAAAAATGAATCAGAATAAGGCCTGAGTCTGCGGAGTACTTTATCCAGATAAATTTAATTGTTAATACATATGATCGTTTATATATCGTTCAGAATAAGATTTTAATTATTCAATCAAAAAGAGTTATAATAATAATTTAACCAAGAAAAAAGATTTTGATTTTAAAGAGGTATCAAGGTTAACCCGTGTGGTTTCTTTTGGAAGATAATTCAAAAAATATTTAAAAACCAAGGAGGAATAAGATGATAGATTTTAGTATTGACAAAGAGGTACTCAAAAAAGCGGTAGAAAGAGCTAAAGAGAATAATATTATTATACCAACCTTTGAACAAATGCGAGATCCAACCTTGATCCCTGATAAAATCAAACAAAAGCTTAAGAATATAGGACTATGGGATGTTAACTCATACAACTTATTTAGAATAACTTGGAAAAACGAACCGATTGCAAAAGGTGGTTTATATGGCAATGTAAATTACTTTGAGTTACCATCTGAGTTAACAGGCGTTAAAGCTCGAATAGTGGCATTAGTCGGTAAATGGTTCCCAACTGGTTCACACAAGGTTGGTTCCACATTTGGTTGCCTTGTACCAAGGCTTGTAACGGGTCAATTTGATCCTACTACTCAAAAAGCCGTTTGGCCTTCAACAGGTAATTACTGTCGTGGAGGTGCCTATGACGCTCAGCTTTTGGGATGTGAATCCATAGCTATATTGCCTGAAGGTATGAGTAGAGAAAGATTCGAATGGTTATCAAAAGTTGCAGGGGAAGTAATTGGAACACCCGGAAGCGAGAGCAATGTAAAAGAGATATTTGATAAATGTAATGAATTAAAGTCTACTCACAACAATGTGGTTATTTTCAACCAGTTCGATGAAATGGGCAATCGTTTGTGGCATTATGTAGTTACAGGTCCCGCTATGGAAGAAGTCTTACAAAAAATTATGGGGGAAAAAGACAGATTGGCAGGAACCGTCCTCACTTCAGGATCATCTGGAACGTTAGGTTCAGGAGAATATTTAAAATCTATATACCCGAATAGTAAATTAGCTGTCTCGGAGGCGCTGCAGTGTCCTACCTTATTGTACAACGGATTTGGTGCCCATCGAATTGAGGGAATAGGAGATAAACATGTGCCTTGGATCCATAACGTTAAAAATACCGATATGGTTATGGCGATAGATGATAATGATGCTATGAATTTAATAAGGCTTTTCAATGAACCTGAAGGAAAAGAGTACTTAAGAAAACAAGGAGTTCCTTCATCTGTTGTAGATAATTTATCTTTACTTGGAATCTCTTCTATTGCAAATGTTCTGTCCGCTATAAAATTTGCCAAATACTATGAATTAACGGATAAAGATGTTGTGATGACAGTATTCACTGATTCAATGGAATTATATCGCTCAAGACTTAAAGAGTTACAAGAACAAAAGGGTAGATACAGTGAACAACAGGCTGCTATAGATTTTAACAGGCATTTGATGGGGGTAAAAACAGACTTTATTCAAGAATTGAGTTATTATGATAAAAAAAGAATACATAATTTGAAATACTATACTTGGATAGAACAGCAGGGTAAAGAACTAGATGAATTAAACGAGCAATGGTACAACGATGAAGAATACTGGGGTAACGCATTTGAAATTGCAGACAAAATAGATCAACTAATAATAGAATTTAACAAAAAAACAGGATTGTTAGACTAGATTGGAGGGGAGAAAACTGAAATATGTAAAAGATTTGGTGTGTATTTCTTGTAGGGAAAAATACGAAGCTTTGCCTACACAATATCTTTGCCCAAAATGTGGAGAAAAAGGTATTTTAGATGTTGAATATGATTATGAAAAAATAAAAAAAGATTGGAACAAGCAAGATTTAAAAGCGAATCCCGATCCATCTATATGGAGATATTCACCGCTCTTACCAATAGATCCTAACACCCCTAAACCACCTTTGAGGGTGGGAGGAACGCCTCTATACAAAAGTAATATTATGGCAAAGCTACTAGGTATAGAAACTATTTACATAAAGGATGATGGTTTAAACCCAACAGGTTCATTGAAAGATAGAGCCTCGGCTATAGGTGTTGTAAAAGCACAAGAGGCGGGCATGAACATCGTTGCCTGTGCTTCCACTGGGAACGCTGCCTCTTCGTTGGCGGGGAACATAGCGTCTATGGGAAATGAAATGAAGGCTGTTATTTTTGTTCCCTCGCGAGCCCCCATCGGAAAGGTCACTCAGTTGTTAGTTTTTGGAGCTTTGGTTTTATCAGTAAAGGGGTCTTATGAAGAAACTTTTTATCTCTCCCAAGAAGCTATTGATAAGTGGGGATGGTATAACAGAAACGCTGCTATTAACCCTTATTTAGTTGAGGGCAAAAAAACCGCTTCGATAGAAATAGCCGAACAATTAAACTGGCAAATGGTTGATTGGTTAGTTTACTCTGTGGGAGATGGTTGTACACTAGCAGGTGCTTGGAAAGGAATGTATGATTTAAAACAAATAGGTTTCATTGATAAGTTACCGAGGTTATTAGGAGTACAATCTGAAGGTTGTGCACCAATAACTGAAGCTTTTAACAAAGGTACAGAACTGATTCCTGTTCCAGAAAACACAATCGCGGATAGTATTGCTGTTGGAAAACCTCGAAATTATATAAAAGCCATCAAGGCTGTTAAAGATTCTAATGGTGATATGATCAACGTAACAGATGAGGAAATATTAGATATGATGAAAGTTTTAGGTAAGAATACTGGCATTTTTGGTGAGCCAGCGGGAGTTGCAGGAGTGGCTGGTATAAAAAAGGCTGTTGAAAAAGGTATAATAAAACCTTCTGAAAGTGTTGCAGTTGTTGTTACTGGCAATGGATTAAAGGATATAAAAAATGCTGAAAAAGCTGTAGGAGCCCCTTTAACTGTGCAACCTAATTTAAAAAAATTATCCCAATTATTAAAGGATTATAATTTTTAATAATTTATTTAATACATGAACGATATATTTTAGTATCATAAATCAAAACACAATAATCAATATAAAAATAAAATCATTTCCAAAAATTAGATGGTGAAGCCATACTCTTTTATCCTTATATTGGGAGGCTGCGGGGCGAAGGGACGCTAAATTAGATATAACTTACATTTTAAAGAGCTTTTTTTAGTTCTTAAAAACAGCGAACTATCAAATAAAAGGGGGTTCATCAAAATATATGAATTACAAACAAATACTATCAAAAGCAGAAGAGTATAAAAAAGATATGACTAAATTTCTTAGGGACATGATTGCTATTCCAAGTGAAAGCGGAAAAGAAAAAGAAGTTATTTTACGAATTAAAGAGGAGATGGAAAAAGTTGGTTTTGACCGAATAGACATTGATCCTATGGGGAACATCCTAGGTTACATTGGCAGTGGGAAACACTTAATTGCTATGGATGCACATATCGACACAGTAGGTATTGGAGATATAAATTTATGGAACTACGATCCGTATCAAGGTTACGAAGACGAAGAAATTATTGTTGGAAGAGGAGCAAGTGATCAAGAAGGTGGTATGGCTTCTATGGTATACGGAGCCAAAATTATCAAAGATTTAGATTTATTTGATGATTATACACTATTAATTACTGGAACGGTTCAAGAAGAAGATTGTGATGGACTTTGTTGGCAATATATCATCGAAGAAGATAAAATTAAGCCTGAATTTGTTGTTATTACTGAACCAACCTCTTGCAATATATATAGAGGCCAACGAGGGCGTATGGAAATAAAAGTATCGACTCATGGTATTAGTTGTCATGGTTCAGCTCCTGAAAGAGGAGATAACGCTATATATAAAATGGCTGACATCATAAAAGAGCTCCAAGTATTACACACTTGTTTAAAAAATGATGACTTCTTAGGAAAAGGCAGTTTGACAGTTTCAGAAATTTTCTTTTCTTCTCCTTCCAGATGTGCGGTTGCAGATGGTTGTTCGATATCTATAGATAGAAGGTTGACTTGGGGAGAAAGTTGGAACGATGCTTTAAAAGAGATTAAAACCTTACCTTCATCTGAGAAACATGACGCTGATGTGGAACTTTACACCTATGAAAAACCGTCCTACACTGGATTAGTATATCCCACACAAGCGTATTTTCCTGCCTGGGCACTATCCGAAGATCATCCTGCATGTAAAACTCTCATAGAAGCATATCAAAGCTTATTTGAAGAAAAACCATTGGTAGATAAATGGACTTTTTCCACCAATGGTGTTTCTATAATGGGAAGGTATGGTATACCGTGTGTTGGATTCGGTCCAGGACATGAAGATCAAGCTCATGCCCCTAACGAAAAAACTTGGAAAAGCGAGTTAGTGAAGGCTGCTGCAATGTATGCATGCGTTCCTAAATTGTACGCTCAAAAATACTTGTAAAAGGAAGGATTGAGGTGTTAATCAAAAACGGTCTTGTTGTTACTGCCACAAAAACCGAAAAAAAGGACATTAGAATAGTAGGAGAGAAAATAAAAGAAATAGAAGCTAAGTTAGACCCATATATGGACGAAGAATTAATAGATGCAAGTGGAAAGTATATTTTTCCTGGCATCATAGATAGCCATACACATTTCAGTTTACACGCTAGAGGTATAACCAGTATAGATGATTTCTACTGGGGAGGTCGATCGGCTGCTTTGGGTGGAGTGACCACACACATAGATTTTGCCGATATGGAAGATTCTTCTTTAATGAAGGGGTTAGAAAAAAGATTTGAAGAAACTAGAGATTCCGTGATCGATTTTCATTTTCACATGGTTATTAACAACAGCTTCAATCCACTTGAGCAAAATCATCAACTTAAAGAGATCCGAGATTTTGGCATATCTAGTTTAAAAGCATTCACCACCTACAGAAATATATATATGTTGTCTTCTGACAAATGGGAACCTTTATTTAAAGCAGCTTCAGAAAATGACTTAATAGTAGCTGTTCATGCTGAAGATGATGAAATTATAGAAAAAAATATAATGAAATTCCAGAAAGAAAATAAACTAGATGTTCGATATCATCCAGATATTCGTCCAAGCGAAGCTGAACAAAAGGCTGTTAAAGAAATTTGTGAAATTGCTTATAAAACTAATGCTTCACTATATATCGTACATCTTTCTTCTGAAAAAGGCTATCAGGTTGTAAAAGATTACAAGAAATTAGAAGATTTTAAATTGTATGTTGAAACCACCCCCCATTATCTTTTGTTAACTATGGAATTATTAAATGGCCCTAAAGCTAGACTTTATCTTATGACTCCTCCTTTGAGGGGAAAAAAAGATAACGAAGCTTTGTGGGAAGGTGTTAAAAAAACCTTTATAGACGTAATTGCCACAGATCATTGCGCCTACAACGCAGAACAAAAATCAAAGGGTGAAAATTCATTGGATATATTTCCTGGTATTCCAGGAGTAGAAACACTTCTCCCTTTGATTTATACATATGGGGTAAATAAAGGATTAATTTCTATCAACCGATTGGTTGAGCTGCTTTCAACCAATCCTGCAAAAATTTTTAAATTATATCCAAAAAAAGGAACAATATCTTTGAATTCAGACGCTGATTTAGTTATTTTCGATCCAAATTTAAAGCAGGTATTAAATAGTTTTAACACTCATTCAAAAGCTGGATACACTCCTTTTGAAGGATTTGAAGTAGAAGGAATCCCTATTACGACCATTTTAAGGGGAAAGGTAATTGTAAAAGATAGAAAATTCATAGGAGAAAAAGGATTTGGAAGGTTCGTAAAAGCCATATAATATTATATTGGAGGAGATAAAATGAATACACTTTTTAGGGGAAAGGATTTTATAACTACACAAGAGTGGACTGAAGAAGAATTAGAAACTGTCTTTGAAGTATCCAAAGAACTTAAACTAAGATTTGCACTGGGAGAACCTACGGATCATTTATTAAGATCAAAAACTATCTTTATGATGTTTTTTGAACAATCTACTAGAACTCGAAACTCTATAGAAGCAGGTATCACACAACTTGGTGGACATGCTCATGATCTGACACCGGATAAGATGCAACTTTCTCACGGTGAATCAGCAAAGGATACTGCAATTGTTTTGAGTCGCTTTGGACACGCAATAGCAATAAGAAACTGTTTTTTCGGAATTGGTAACAATTACATGAGAGAGGTTGCAAAATATGCGGATGTACCTGTTATTAACCTTCAAGATGATTTCTACCATCCTTTACAAGGTTTGGCGGATTTGATGACAATAAAAGAAAAATGTGGTAATGATCTTAGAAATATTAAAGTTACTATATCTTGGGCTTACGCCACATCCCATGCAAAACCATTGTCTGTACCTCAAACACAGGCATTATTATTTACAAGGTACGGAATGGACGTGACTATAGCCCATCCAAAAGAATTTCCACTTATGTCAGAGATCATCGAACAAGCAAAGCAAAACGCAGAAAAACATGGTGGAAGTTTAAAGTTCACAAACAATATGGATGAGGCATTCGATGGAGCTCAAATTGTTATTCCAAAGAACTGGGGTGGATTTTTAGGGGTGGAAAATCCTGATACGGATGAAGGGAAAAAACAGATGAAGGAAAACCTTGAAAAACACAAAGATTGGATCTGTGATGAAAGAAGAATGTCCTTAGCCGATAAAGATGTTCTCTATATGCACGCGATGCCAGCAGACAGAGGCAAAGAAGTAACTGATCCTGTTATTGACGGTCCTCATTCAATAATATATGACGAGGCAGAAAACCGTTTACATACAGCAAAAGCAATCATGGCTTTGACTATGGGAGGAAGGCCCTAAACATTATTTGGAGGTGAACGATCATTTTTAAAAGTGTCAATCAACCAAAAAAACGAATCGACGCATACGAAAAGGTAACAGGAAAAGCTAAATTTGCTGATGATTTAGAATTTCCAAATATGTTGTATGCAAAAGTACTAAGATCTAAGTATCCTTCTGCAAGAATATTGAACATAAACTTAGATGAAGCCGAAAAAATTGTTGGAGTAAAAGCCATTATAACTGCAAAAGATATACCAAATAACGAATTTGGTGTTATTATCCCCGATCAGCAGGTGTTAGCTAAAGAAAGAACTTACTTCATAGGGGATGGAATAGCGGTTGTTGCCGCAGAAACTCCAGAGTTAGCAAAAAAGGCGGTTGAAAGTATAAAAGTAGAATACGAGGAGATCCCTGGGATTTTTGATCCATTAGAGTCAAAAAATGCATTACCTATCCATGAAGATAAAGATAATAATCAGGTCATTCATCACAAACTCAGAAAGGGCAACGTAGAAGAAGGATTTAAAAGATCTGATGTAATTTTAGAAAGAGAGTATAAAACCCAATTTGTTGAGCATGCCTACATGGAGCCCGAGGTTGTAATTGCCGTTCCTTATGAGAACAATAGTGTAGTTACAATATATGGTTCCATACAAAATCCTTTTGCTTGCCGTAACGCAGTTGCCTCTGTTCTTAAAATAGGGTTCAACCAAGTTAGAATAGTTCAAAATCACATAGGTGGTTCATTTGGTGGCAAGGATGAAGTAATTTCTTCTATGTCTGCTCGAGCTGCTGTTTTGGCTTTGAAAACGAATAGACCTGTAAAGTTAAAAAACACAAGGGAAGAATCAGTTATCGAAAGTTATAAGAGGCATCCTTACAATATGAGGTACAAAGTAGGGGCTACAAAAGAAGGCAAGCTACTGGCTATGGAAATAGAGGCAATCGCTGACAGTGGAGCTTACGCGTGCCAAACTCCTTTTGTTACTTGGAGGTCTGTTGTTCAAGCAACTGGTCCTTACGAAATTCCAAATGTTAAGACCGATACTTATGGATATTATACTAACAACGTCTACACTGGAGCCATGCGAGGATATGGATCCCCTCAAGTCATATTTGCCAATGAATCTTTAATGGATGAACTGGCTCAAGAACTCGGAATGAACCCTTTAGAACTTCGATTAAAAAATATTTTTCATGACAATTCCGAAACAGCAAGTGGTCAAAAGCTTGATAATCACAAAGTTAGCCTCGAAGAGGTAATAAAAAAGGCTGCTGATTCGATCAATTTTTTGGAAAAGTACAAAGAGTACAGTAAAGAACAAAAAGCTGACAAAAGAAAAGGGATAGGTATGGCTATAAGTTACAGAGGCTGTAGTTTAGGAGCAGAAGCTGTAGATGCTGCTGGTGTCATATTATCCATACAAAAAGATGGAACATTATATTTCTATAGTGGTTTGGCTGAAAACGGACAAGGTCTTAAAACAGCCTTCTCTCAAATTGTAGCTGAAGAATTAGGGATCGATATTGAAAAGATCAACTTCATGGTCGTTGATACATTAATTTCTCCAGATAGCGGTTCTACGGTAGCTTCTCGTGCAACATTGGTTGGAGGGAATGCAACGCTCGATGCGGCAAAAAAGCTTAAGAAGAAATTAACTGATTTTCTTATAGAAAAGTATAATTCATCCCACAAAGAATTAATATTTAAAGACAATTCGATTTATACTCCCGATCAAGAAAAATTAATGTCTTTTGATGAAGCTGCTTCCAGTGCATACAACTCTGGCGTCTTTTTATCTTCATATGGTTGGTACAAAGCTCCGAAGATAAGTTGGGATGAAGAAACAGGGCAAGGCAGACCCTATTTTACATATGTTTATGGATGTCAGATAGCAGAAGTTGAAGTTGATATAGGTACAGGTGAGATAAAAGTGCTTAAAATGGTAGCTGCTCACGATGTTGGAAGGTCTATCAATCCTGCGAATGTTTTAGGTCAATTTTATGGTGGAATATCAATGGGCCTCGGATATGGGATCATGGAAGAGCTGGATATAAACGAGGGATACATCAACAACACCAATTTTGACGAATATTTGGTACCCACAGTTAAAGATATGCCCGATATAACTCCTATTATCGTTGAAAATCCTGATCCTAACGGACCTTACGGTGCAAAATCTATAGGAGAGCCTACTTTGGAGTTAGGGGCAGCTGCAATAGCAAATGCGGTTGCTCAAGCAACTGGGAAAAGAATAAGATCTTTGCCCATAAACTTAGAGAAAATTGTTGTAGGTCATTCTTTGAAAAAAGGAAGGAAGAAAAAATGATTGAATATGATTTTTTAATTGCTAAAGATGTTGATTCTGCTTTGGAATATTTGCACAAATATGAAAGTATAAAGGTATTAGCTGGTGGAACTGATTTACTGGTTGATATACATAAAGAAAGTTCTAGATTAGAAAAATTTGATTATATTTTAGATATTTCCAATATCAAAGCACTTCAATTTATAGATGAAACGGAAGACTCTGTAGAGTTAGGACCTTTGTGTACACATACAATGTTGATCAACTCAAACATTATTAACAAACATTTTCCATTTCTTGTAACCGCAGCAAAAAGTATAGGATCTACCCAGATTAGAAACAGAGGTACCGTTGGAGGGAATATATCCAACGCCTCTCCTGCAGCAGATTTAATTCCTCCTTTGATGGCTTTAAATTCTGAAATAGAGCTGAGCTCTGTAAGAGGGAGGAGACTCGTAAAATTAGAAAATTATATTGTAGGTCCTTACAAGACTGTCAAAAATAATGATGAACTCGTAACCAAAATAATAATACCAAAAGTAGATGGAAATTATCGATTCAGTTTTCAAAAAATTGGAAGAAGAAGAGCTTTGAATATAGCAAGACTAAACTTAGCTATTGTTGCAAAAATAAATGAACAAAACTCAGAAATTGAAGATATAAGAATCGTACCAGGTTCTGCAACACCTTTTCCGGTAAGATTTAAGAATATAGAAGGGGAAATACTAAATCAAAAAGTTAATCAATTAAATTTGGAAGAATTAGCAAAAAAAATCGGCGACGAAATGGTGAAAATAACTGGCGAAAGATGGTCTACTCCCTACAAAAAACCAGCCTTAGGTGCAATTTTCAAAAAGGCGATTATAGAGGTTACAAACTCAAACCGAAAATTTTGAAATTGGTAAAGTGAGGTGAAACGCATATGAACGAAGAGATTCTAAAAGCAATAGATCAGGCTCTTAAAGAAGGACCTGTAGGGGTTTTGTGCACAGTCGTTGAAGAAAAGGGATCTACTCCTCGCAGTATGGGAGCCAAAATGTGGGTTGCTGGAGACGGCAGTACAATTGGAACCATAGGAGGAGGTATAGTCGAACATCACGTAATCGAGGAAGCCCTCAATTTACTTAAAAGCGATGCTCAAGTTCGTTTATATAGGGAATCGCTCAACGCAAAAGAAGCTGGAGATGAAGGTGCCATATGTGGGGGTAGTTTGGGAGTGTTCCTCGAAGTAATAGGGCAGAATCGAGAAGTTGTTATTTTCGGTGCAGGACACGTGGGTAAGGCTTTGGCTCGTGTGGCGACCTTAACTGGCTACAAGGTAACCGTATGGGACGATCGAAGAGATTTTGCAAATGAGGATAATATACCCTGGGGACATGTGGTTTGCTCTCCGTTAAAAGAGGCCTTGGATAATGAAATACGCTTACACAACAAAAGTTATGTTGTGGTGGTAACGAGGGGACATGCTGTTGACAAAGAGGTAGTACAATCCCTTGAAAATAAACCTTTTGCCTATCTTGGCGTCATAGGCTCAAAGCACAAGATTGCTGAAACGAAGAAAAATCTGCTCAAAGTTGGTGTGTCCCAACACTTTTTGGACAAGATCTATGCCCCCATAGGTCTACCAATTAAGGCAGAAACGCCAGAAGAATTAGCCATATCGATACTTGCTGAATTAATAGCTGTGGAAAAAGGTGCTGATTTAGATACACTCCGTCTTCCATTCTACAACACAATTGGAAGCAAAGAAACAAGCAGTGTACAAAATTGATTGAAACTTATGTTGATGGAGGTATTCAAAAAATGAGAAAAATTGAAGTAACTCTCTACGTGAATAATAAAAAAGAAGTATTACAAGTGGAACCAACAGAGCGACTTCTTGATACTCTACGCAACCAGTTGAAATTGACAAGTGTAAAAGAAGGATGTGCAGTAGGCGAATGTGGTGCTTGTACTGTTATTTTAAATGGTGAAGCTGTTCATTCATGTTTGATATTAACAGCTCAAATTGATGGTTATGAAGTTCTCACGACGGAGGGGTTGGAAGTTAATGGAAAATTAGATCCAATTCAACAATCTTTTATTGATCATCAAGCCGTTCAATGCGGCTTTTGTACTCCTGGTATGCTCATGTCTGCCAAAGCTTTGTTGAATAAAAATCCTAATCCCTCGAAAGAAGAAATAAAAACAGCAATAGAAGGAAATCTCTGTAGATGTACTGGATATCATCAAATAGTCGAAGCAATAGAAGCAGTCACACAAATAAAGGAAGGCTGATATATATGTCGAACATATTGATAAAAAACGCTAAAATCATAACCACTATGAACGCAAACAAAGATCAATTGAAGGATCACGATATTTTAATTATAGATAAGATAATACATAAAATTTCCCGAAATATAGATGTGTCAGACGAACAAATTGATGAAGTTATAGATGGTTCCAAATATTATGTATATCCAGGATTAATTAACACACATCATCATTTCTATCAAACCTTTACAAGAAACATTCCCCAAGTACAAAATGTAGAATTATTTGATTGGTTAAAGTTTTTGTATCCCATTTGGTCAAGGTTGACACCAGAGGTTGTTTACTACAGTACTTTAGTTGCAACAGCCGAATTACTTAAAACTGGTTGTACGACATCAGTTGATCACTTCTATGTTTTTCCGAAGAATCAACCCCCTGATCTTCTTGATAACGAATTTTATGCTGCGAAAGAAATTGGAATCAGATTACATGGAAGTAGAGGAAGTATGTCATTGAGTGAAAAAGATGGAGGACTTCCTCCTGATTCAGTAGTTCAAACAGAAAAAGAAATATTGAAAGATTCCCAAAGAGTTATTGAAAAATTTCATGATCCTTCTCCATTTGCCATGCATAGAGTCGTTCTAGCTCCATGCTCTCCATTCTCTGTGACTTCTACACTCCTCAACGAATCTATTCAATTGGCAAGAGAATATAGTGTTTGTAGTCATACACATCTAGCTGAAACAAAAGACGAAGAGAGATTTTGTATAGATGCCTTTGGTAAGAGACCTTTAGAATACATGGAGAGTTTAGATTGGTTAGGTTCTGATGTATGGTTTGCCCATGGGGTTCATTTCAACGAAGAAGAGATAGATAAGCTGGCATTAACTAAAACAGGGGTTGCTCATTGCCCTGTTTCGAATTCAAAACTCGCCTCTGGGGCTGCAAAGATCCCTTCTATGTTAAAAAAAGGTGTTAAAGTAAGCTTAGGTGTTGACGGAAGTGCTAGCAACGATTCTTCTAATATGATTTTAGAAATGAAAACTGCATTTTTGATGAGCAGATTAATTTACGGTATCAACGCTATTACCTCTGAAGATGTGTTGCATATAGCCACAAAAGGTGGAAGTGAAGTTATAAACCAACCAGAAATTGGAAGTTTAGAAGAAGGTAAAGCGGCAGATATGTTCTTGGTTCGTTGGGATCGATTAGGTTATACGGGAGGCATTTACGACCCTATTTCAATGATTATTAATACAGGTGATTCTCAAATTGTAGATATAACCATCGTAAATGGAGAAATAGTTGTAAAAGATGGTGAACTTGTTAAAGTTGATGAAAGAAAAATCATCGAAAAGGCTAATGAATTATCTAAAGGGATGCTCGAGGCCTAAAAATTTGGAGGGAAATGAACATGTTGTTAATAGGCAACGCCACTGTTCTCACCTTTGACGAAGAAACCCCTATAATTAATAATGGGGCGATATTAATTGAAGGTAAAAAAATAAAAGAAATAGGAGAGACTGAAGTTTTACTTCAAAAATATCCTAATGCTGTTTTCAAAAATGTCCAAGATAAAATTTTAATGCCTGGTTTAATAAACACTCACACTCACCTGTACAGTACTTTTGCCAGAGGAATGAACTTAAAAACTGACTCTCCCCCACAAAACTTTCTAGAAATATTAGAAAAATTATGGTGGCGACTGGACAACACTTTAAACGAGAATGATATTTATTATAGTGCGTTATTTGCAATTTTAGAGTGTATAAAAAACGGAGTTACCACCATTTTTGACCATCATGCAAGCTTTAATTATATAGATGGCAGTTTGGACATCATTGCACAAGCAGCAATGGAAGCTGGTATAAGGGCTAATCTTTGTTATGAAGTATCAGATAGACATGGTCAGACTAAAAGCGATGCATCTCTGAAAGAAAATGAAAGGTTTATTAGAAAAATTCAGGTTTCTCAAAATGATAAGTTAGGTGGAATGATTGGGTTGCATGCTTCTTTTACACTTGAAGATAGAACGTTAAACAAAGCTTCAGAATTAGCAGACGAGTTACACGTTCCGTTTCATATCCACGTGGCAGAAGGGATAGAAGATTTGCAAGACAGTACAAAAAGAGGCTACCTAGGTGTAGTTGATAGATTATCGAAATTTAAAATATTAAGGCCCCATACCTTAGCTGTGCATGGCGTTCATATCAAGAAGGAAGAGATCCCATTCTTGAAGGAAAGTGGTGCATACGTAGTTCACAATCCAGAATCAAACATGGGCAATGCTGTAGGAGCGGCTCCAATAAAAGATTTTTTTGATAACGAAATCCTAACCGGTCTGGGAACAGATGCTTATACACACGATATGTTCGAAAGTATAAAGGTTGCAAACTTGCTCCAAAAACATCAATTAGGTGACCCACAGGCGGGGTGGAACGAAGTTTACAACATGGCCTTTAATAACAATATACAAATTGTATCCAACCTATTAGGTGTCGAAATTGGAAAAATAAAAGAAAATTTTCCAGCGGATTTAATAATAGTGGATTATATCTCCCCAACACCCATTGAGAAAGACAACGTTTATTCCCATATCCTTTTCGGAATGAACGGTGGGATGGTTGAAACTGTAATTGTTGACGGCAAAATTATTATGGATAATCGGGAGGTGACGGTTTTAGATTATGAAAGAATACACAGGAGAACTCGGGAGCAAGCAAGAAGATTTTGGGAGAGATTCTGAACAATACTTTGCTCCTAAAACATTGAAAGAAGCTACAGAGATACTCTCAAGATACAGCCCTAACATCAAAATCATCGCAGGTGGTACAGATGTTTTGGTAGATTACTTTGACCGTCTTTATGAAATAGAAAGGTGGATGAGTTTAAAAAACCTCGATGAACTGAAAAAAATCGAAATCAATAATTCTCGAGTTGAAATTGGTGCTTTACTCACCCACGATGAATTAGAAAAATCTGAGATTATACAAACATATTTTCCACTTATCAGTCAAGCTGCCTTGGATGTTGGATCACCCCAAATCAGAAATAGGGGCACTATTGGCGGAAATATTGCGAATTCTTCCCCAGCAGGAGATTTATTACCTCCCTTAATAGCTTACGATGCTGTATTCAAAATAACTTCCCAAAATGAAACCCTTGAGGTACCTGCAAAAGAGTTTTTTCTAGGACCTAAAAAAAACGTACTTAGAAAGGATGAAATTTTAGAAAAAATTATCATTCCGATACCTCAAAAACACACTTATGGAAAATGGTTAAAAGTTGGGAAAAGAAACGCCTTGATAATTTCAAGTATAACGTTGGCTATTGTTGTGACCTTCAATGATGATGAACGCATAAAAACAGTGAAATGTTCTCTTGGTTCTGTAGCTCCAGTTCCAATTGAGATATCTCAAATTCAACCTCTTATGGTTGGAAAAAGGTTAAACGAATTAGACTATTCTCAGATTGGAAAAGTAGTCTCAGATAACATTTCACCAATAGATGACATAAGAGGTACCAAAGAATATCGAAGGGAAGTTGCTAAAAATCTAACAATTCGCGCATTAAACGAAATAGAAAGGATGGTGAGGGTAGATTGAAAATAAGCTTTACCATAAATGGTATTAAAAGAGAATGCAATGTAAATTCAACTACCCGATTGTTGGATTTAATCAGGGACGATCTGAATCTTACAGGTACAAAAGAAGGTTGTGGAAAAGGAGAATGCGGTGCATGTACGGTTATAATGAACGATAAAATCGTAGCTTCTTGCTTAGTGCTTGCATACGAAGCAGATGGTGCAGAAATAGTTACTATTGAAGGTTTGAGTGATAAAAATATTTTACATCCTATACAAGAGGCATACATTGAAGCCGGAGCGGTACAATGTGGATTTTGCACACCTGGATTCATATTGGCAACTAAGAAACTTCTGGATGAAATTCCTAACCCAACGGAAGAAGAAATAAAAAGGGGACTATCCGGTAATATCTGTAGATGTACAGGATACCAAAAAATAATAGACGCGGTTAAACTCTCGGCCACTAAAATCGCTGAGTATAAGCGGGGTGAGAAAGTTGAAACCAAATAAATACGTTGGAGAGAATGTTTTCAAAGTTGATGCCAAAGACAAAGTATTGGGTAAAGCCATCTATCCGGATGATATATACTTTGAAGATATGCTCTATGTGAAAGTTAAACGTGCTACGCATCCACATGCCTACATTCAAAAGATAGATGTTTCTAAAGCGGAATCATTACCTGGAGTAATTAAAGTTATCACTGCAAAGGATTATCCTCATTTGAACAAGTTTGGATTGATAATTAAAGATCAACCTGTTTTAGTAGGAATAGGAGAAAAGACCCGTTTTATGGGAGACGCATTGGCTATAGTTGTTGCAAAGAGTAAAGAAATCGCCACTAAAGCTATTAATTTAATAAATGTCGAAGTTAAAGAATTAGAGGTCATTACCGATCCTTTCAGGGCAATGGAAGAAGACGCTCCAAAAATTCATGAAACTGGAAACATAGTTGTTACTCATCAATTAAACAAAGGGGATATTAAGAAGGGATTTGATGAATCTGACGTAATAATAGAAAAAGAGTATAAAACGCAGCATGTTGACCAACTACCTTTACAAGTAGAGTCTGGTGTATCTGTTTACGATGAAAAAACTGGCGTAATAACTATTTGGGCAACCACACAATGGCTTCACGATACACAAGCTGATATAGCCCAATCTTTAAATTTACCAAAAGAAAAAATTAGGATAATACAACCCGTTATTGGTGGGGCATTTGGTAGAAAAGAAGATATTTCCGTACATATACATTTAGCATTAGCCGCAATGAGCACAAAACACCCTGTTAAATTAACTTACACCAGAGAAGAATCTATGATCGCTCAGTCTAAAAGGCATCCACTGTATATAAAGGCAAAAACCGGTGCAACCAAAGATGGAATTCTAAAAGCTTGGGAGGTTGAAGTTGTAGGAGATACAGGAGCATATGCATCCAGTGGTCCTGCTGTTGTACATAAAGGTATGTATCATTGTACAGGTCCATACAATGTACCTAACGTTAAGGGTATAGCTTATACCGTTTACACTAATAATACGTATGGTGGCGCCATGAGAGGATTTGGAACAACGCAGATGGCTTTTGCTTATGAATCTCAAATGAACATATTAGCTGAAAAGTTGGGTATGGATCCAGCAGAGATTAGACTAAAGAACGCTTACAGAATTGGCTCAATTACTCCAAATGGTCAAAAGCTTACTCAAAGTGTCAACGTCGTTGAAACAATACAGGAAGCTTTAAAGCTTTCAAAAGAGAAAGAAGGTGTTCGACATTGAAGAAAAAAGGAAGAGGTATGGCTACAATAATGTTCGGATATGGTTACGGTGAAGGATTTCCCGATTTTTCTCATGCGACGGTTGAATTTACAGATGATGAAAAGGTTTTGGTTGTAACTGCGGCTGCCGATGTAGGACAAGGAGTTTTAACGGTTATCAGTCAAATTGCAGCAGAAGTTCTTTCAGTTGGTGTTGAAAAAGTAAAAGTCATTCAGGGCGATACTCATAAAACTATGAATTCAGGATCAACATCTGCAACTCGTCAAACCACCTTTACAGGAAATGCAGTAAAACAAGCCTGTGAAAACTTAAAGGGAAAAATTTTCCATTATGCGAGTTTAGAGTTCAATAGTAATTATCCTGAACTAACTTTGAAAGATGGAAAAATCATCTACAATCCTAACCCCCAAAAAACAATTACTTACTGGGATTTAAAAAGAAAGGTAGAAGAAAAAGGTGAAACTTTGAAAGGTGAAGCGACCTACTTTCCACCAACATATTCTCCCGATTTAATATCCGGACAGGCCCATGAAGTCTACGTTGCTTACACCTTTATGACTCAGGTCGTCGATGTGGAAGTCGACACAGTCACTGGAAAAGTTGAAGTAAAAGATGTTTATACCGCACTTGATTGTGGAAAAGCTATAAACCCTATAAATGTGGAAGGACAGATAGAGGGTGGTACAACGCAAGGAATAGGTATGGCTCTTATGGAAGAACAAGTAATAAAAAATGGAATCACATTAAATCCAAATATGACAGGTTACTTGGTTCCAACTTCTATGGATGTTCCGAATTTTCATTCTGTATTAATAGAAAATGAAGATTCTATCGGGCCATTTGGTGCAAAAGGTATAGGAGAACCAACAACCATTGCAGCTTCCCCTGCCATTGCTAACGCTATATACGATGCTATAGGTATTAGATTTTATGAGTTACCTATCACCCCAGAAAAAATTCTTAAAGCTCTAAAAGAAAAAGAAAATGATTAAAAATAACATCTTTCTTACAGGTTCTATAGGTGTAGGTAAATCGACGATTATACGTAAAGTGATTAATCAATTATCATTACATGTTTGCGGTTTTTCAGTTGATAGAGAAGGTAAAAAAAATAGTTGGAACGCCTTTTATTTAGTAGAAGTATCTTCATTTAATAACGGTGATCGATCTAAAAAATCTAAATATAACAGATTTGCCTTCAGAAAAGATGAATCTAAAAATTGGGAGATAAATATTCAAGTATTTGACAAAATTGGTGTACAACTTCTTACAAACATTGATGATGCTGACTTAGTAATCATGGATGAATTGGGAAGATTCGAGTTAACTGCGTTCAAATTTCAAAAGAAAGTTGAAGAGGTTCTGAATAGTGACAAACCTGTTTTAGGTGTAATAAAAGATGAATCTAATACATTTTTGGACAGGATAAGAAATAGAAAAGACGTTCGAATATTTAGAGTAACCTTGGAAAACCGTGAAGAAGTTTACAAAGAGGTATTGAGTTTGATAAAACAATTACGTTCAATGAAGGAGTGAATTTATGGCTGATATATCTGTAGACTTATTAGGAATGTTGTTGAAAACCCCTGTAATGCCCGCTGCCGGGCCACCTATTAAAGATGGAGAGAGTGCCCACAAAGCCAAAGAAGGTGGAGCTGGAGCGATCGTTACCAAAACGGTCTCAGTGAGGGCTGCAAAGGTTCCAAAACCAAATATGGCACAGGTAAAAGGAGGGTTTATAAATACCGAACTTTGGTCCGAGTTATCCTTAGAACAATGGATTGAAAATGAATATCCTCAGGTAGTTGAAACAGGGTTGCCGGTGATAATAGGCGTTGGGTATACCTCTGAAGATATAAAAGAAGTAATACCAAAAGTAGAACGGTTTGCTGATGCCTTCGAACTCTCTACCCACTACCTTGGTAATGACCCTACCCCCATGATTAATAGTATAAAAGCAGCGAAAGAAAGTACAGATCTTCCCGTTATGGTAAAACTTAGTCCTCAAATAGATATTCCAACGTTCGCTAAAGAGGCTGAAAAGGCTGGTGCAGATGGTTTAGTCTTGATAAACTCTTTCGGTCCGACGTTAGATATCGATTTAGAAAGTGGTAAACCTTTGTTGGGAAGTAAGAATGGTTTCGGATGGTTATCAGGTCAGGCGATCTTCCCGTTAGCTTTGAGGGCAGTTTTCGAAGCTGTCAAGTCGGTCAATATTCCCGTGGTTGGAGTAGGTGGAATCAGTACAGGTAAAGAAGCAATAAAAATGATAATGGCAGGGGCCCAAGCTGTTCAAGTCTGTACCGCAGCTATTTTGAATGGACCTCAAATATATAAAAAGATTGCTAATGAAATTGAAAAGTATCTGAACGACCATGGATTTAAGTCTTTAGAAGAAATCAGGGGAATTGCTCAAAAAAATACTGTTACTGAGGCAAATTATAATTTGATATTTCCAACCGTAAACGATGAAAAATGTACAGAATGTGGGTTATGTGTCAAAAGTTGTGTTTATGATGCGATCCATCTCATAAAAGAACTTCACAGTGTGAGAATAGATACTAATAAATGTACTGGTTGTGGATTATGTGTAACAAGATGTAATTTCAATGCTCTGTCCTCATATTTATAAAGGGGGAAAATATATTGTCAAACAAAGATCTTTTACCAATAGCTTTAGGAAAGGAAAAAGCAGATTTAGTATTCAAAAACGGAAAAATAATTGACGTTTTTAACGAAAAAGTTATAGAAGAGGATTTGGCCATTTCCAATGGTGTAATAATCGGCTATGGAAAGTATGAAGGCAAGGAAGAAGTTGACATAGAAGGCAAATTCATATCTCCGGGGTTTATAGACGCACACCTACATTTAGAAAGTGCAATGGTTACAATAGAAGAATTCGCTAAAACGGTTATCCCTTTAGGAACGTTGACTCTCGTTGCCGATCCACATGAGATAGCAAATGTAGCCGGGGAGATCGGTCTAAAATATTTCTTAAAAATTGGCAATAACCTACCTTGGAATTTTAATTTGATGGTTCCATCGTGTGTGCCTGTAACTACTTTCGATTATTCTGGTTCCGTACTAAACGCCGAAAAAATAAAAGATTTAATAGCAGAAGCAAGCTTTTTTGGTCTTGGTGAAGTTATGGATTATGAAGGGATTATAACAGGACAAGATTATATATGGGATAAGATTGAGCTGATGAAGAATTATTTTATCGATGGTCATGCACCAAAACTAGAAGGCAAATTTTTAAACGCGTATCTTTTAGCTGGAATCATGGCTGATCACGAAACTACATCCCCCGATGAGGCATTGGAAAAAGTTTCAAAGGGGATGTATATAATGGTTAGAGAAGGTTCCGTTACAAGGGATCTTCAAAGCTTGTTACCAGCAATTAACGACAAAAACAACTGTAACTTTTTATTTGCCACCGATGACAAACATCCTGAAGACCTTCTCTCAGAAGGCCATATAAATTTTATGATTAAAAAGGCTATAAAACTCGGGATGGAACCACTTAGAGCAATAAAACTTGCCACTTTAAATGCTGCTCGATCTCTGGGATTACATCGTTTGGGGGGTATTGCTCCAAGTTATAAGGCTGATCTTCTGATAATCGACAATTTAGATGATTTGAACGTTTTACAAGTTTACAAAGACGGAAAAAAAGTAGCAGAAAACGGAAAAGCATTATTCCAGGTTGATCCTAATAACTTTGAAAAGCCACCTTCAATTTTTCATTCTGTAAATATTGCCCCTATTAGAGAAGAGGATTTCAAAATTCCTAAAGCGAAAACTTACCGTGTTATTAACTTGATTCAGGACCAGATCATCACTGAAGAGGAGTTTTTCTCATTTCCAGATAGTTTTGAAGAAGAACGATTTATAAGGTATAATATAAATAAAATTGCCGTTGTGGAAAGACACAAAAGTACTGGAAAGATTGGTTTGGGTTTGATAAGGGGTTTTGGATTAGAGTTTGGTGCCATTGCGAGCTCCATAACTCATGATTCTCACAACATTATTGTAATAGGTACGAATTCAAGAGATATGAAGATGGCAATAGACAAGATAGCTGAAATTCAGGGTGGAATTGTAATTGCTAATAACCAAAATATCGTTGATTTTATCAACTTACCCATCGGCGGACTTGTTTCCACCGACCCAATTGGAAAAGTTTCTGAAAAGCTTAAAGTACTAAGAAAAATTGCTCATGACTTAGGGGTCAAAATAAACAGCCCTTTCATGACATTAGCGTTTATGGGTTTACCAGTGGTTCCCAAATTAAAGATAACTTGTGATGGCTTATACGATGTTGAAAATAATACTTTTGTACCATTGGTCGTAAATTGATTTTTTAAAAGGGGGTTAAACTTATGGCAAACACTCAGCAAGAAGGTTTTTTTGAAAGGACTTTCAAGTTAAAAGAGAACGGTACCAACGTTAAAACTGAGGTCTTAGCTGGTATCACAACGTTTATGACGATGGCTTATATCATCTTCGTAAACCCTTCAATACTCAGCGATGCAGGGATGCCTTTCAACGGTGTCTTCATAGCCACTATAGCAGGGGCAATTTTAGGTACCGTAATGATGGCCTTACTTACCAATTATCCATTTGCGTTGGCTTCAGGAATGGGCTTGAACGCCTTTTTCACCTATTCAATCGTTATAGGTATGGGGGTCTCTTGGCAAACCGCGTTAGGGATAGTATTTATAGAGGGAATCATTTTTATTGTGCTCAGCATCACACCCGTAAGACAGATGATCGTTAATTCGATTCCAATGAGTCTGAAAACAGGGATAAGTTCTGGAATTGGTTTGTTTATTGCTTTTATAGGTTTGCAAAACGCTGGTATAGTAGTAGCAGATCCTGCAACATTGGTAAGAATGGGAGACTTATTCGCTGGACCAGCTTTAATAGCGTTATTGGGTCTAATCATAACCGGTATTTTACACGCTTTAAGGGTAAAAGGAGCCCTATTGTTAGGAATTATAATTGCTACGATTTTAGGATTTTTCAACGGGGTCACACCAACACCCGAAGGTGTTGTAGCGTTCCCTAGAATGGCTGATTGGTCTCAAGTTTTGTTCCAACTCGATATTAAATCTGCATTTAATATCGGCATGATAGGTGTTTTAATTTCTTTCTTATTTGTAGATCTTTTTGATACCGCAGGTACGTTAGTAGGAGTTAGCCAACAAGCAGGCTATTTGAAAGAGGACGGTTCTTTACCAAAAGCAGATAGAGCTCTTTTAGCCGACGCTATTGCTACTACAGGTGGTGCCCTATTTGGAACCAGTACAGTTACAACCTACGTTGAATCTGCTTCAGGCGTCTCAGAAGGTGGCAGAACAGGGCTAACAGGTATAGTTGTGTCTATTTTATTCTTTCTTTCTTTGTTTTTTCAACCAATAATAGCTATAGTCCCAGGTGCTGCAACAGCGCCAGCTTTGATAATCGTCGGCGTAATGATGTTATCGAATATAAGAAGCATAAAATGGGAAGATTTTACTGAAGTTTTTCCAGCTTTCGTGGCAATGATAGTAATGCCTTTAACTTATTCCATATCTAACGGAATAGCTTTAGGCTTTATAACCTATCCTTTAGTCAAATTGTTCACTGGCAAAGGTAAAGAAGTTCACTCGTTAGTATACGTTTTGTGTGCTTTATTTATCATCTACTTTATTTGGCTTTAAATCATTTATGTAGGAAGTGAGTTTAACAATGATTTCGGCGGTGGTTTTAGCGGCTGGTGAATCCGTAAGAATGAGGACTCCAAAACAGATTTTGCCTTGGGGAGACAAATCTGTTTTAGAAACCGTTGTTACTAGACTTTTGAAATGTCAATATATAGATGATGAAATAATAGTCGTTTTAGGAGGCAACTTTGAGAAGATAAGTCCCGTTTTTGCAAAGTATGAAGACCACCGTTTGAAAATTGTAAAGAATAACGATTACAAAAAAGGTATGTTAACAAGCGTGTGGAGAGGTTTAAAATCATTATCCAAAGATTCTGAATTCATACTCTTCACACTTGGAGACATGCCTTTAATCAAAATTCAAACTTTCAACGAACTTACTAGCTATGCGATAAATAGCAAAACAATTATATTGGCACCTACTTATCAAGGAAAAAGAGGTCATCCATTGATTGTAAACAAAAGTCAGATACCAGATATTTATCAATTATCAGGACCTGGGGGATTGAGAACACTCTTAAGTGAACATCCTGAAAGGATAACTCTTCACAAGGTTGACGATGAAGGCATTATCATCGATATTGATACAATTGAAGACTACAATATGTATCTAAAAAAACAAAAGGGAGATGATCGTGAGTGAAGAAAAGTGCATCCTTTTTTATGTTCTTATTTCTTTTAACTTTTGCACACGTAATATTTGCCAATACCCTAACGGTTACTGATATGGCTGGAAGGGAGGTAACAATCCCTTCTAATATAGAACGTATCGTAACAACCTACAAGCCGGCTACTCAATTTGTATTTGCATTAAACGCCCAAGAAATGCTTGTAGGTGTGGATAATAAATCAACAAAAGAAAAATTATTTACTTTAATCTATACAGATGTCGAATCTTTAATAGAAGTAGGTTCAAAAAGAGAAGGAGTAAATATTGAAACTATTGCTTCCTTAAATCCTGATTTAGTAATATTATTTCCACATAACCAGGCTGAATTCACCGCTTTCAAATTAGAAACGCTGGGAATCTCCACCATTATTATCAATCCAGAAAGTTTAGAAGAAATAAGAGAAACAAATAGACTATTAGGTGAAATATTAGGATTAGAAGATAGAGCAAAAAATGTAGATAACCAGTTTGATGATATCTTAAAACTACTAGAAAAGGCTAAAAATTTGCCAGAAGATCAGAAAAAAGTTGTCTATTTTGCTAATTCTCAACTACTAGATACTGTGGGAAAAAATATGATGCAAACGGATATAATAAAGTGGGCTGGCGGAATAAATCCAGCAGCAAAAAGCGATGTAGGGTTCATAAAGATATCTCCAGAGCAGTTAATAGCTTGGAATCCTGATGTTATAGTTACATCACAAACATTTCAAGGTGACATCGAGGAATTGTATAAAGAAGTAAAATATCAAAACGTTAAGGCTTTTAAAAACAAACAAATATATCGCTTCCCCTCCATCCTTGAACCATGGGATTATCCTAACCCATCATCTTATTTGGGTATGTTATGGTTAGCAACAAAAATACATCCTGAACTTTTTTCGGATATCGATTTCGATAAAGTAGCTGATGAATTTTATTACACTTTGTACGGAGTTTCATACAGTGAATTGTTATCTAAAACTGGAAATTAAATAACTAAACTTATTTATACGGAGATATTAATATGCCCATTCAAAATAAAAATCAAACCCTAGGTCAACATCAAAAAAGAACCCTTCTCTATCTTTTATTAATTTTGCTATTGGTATTTACAATCTCACTTTTCGTTGGAAGATACAAAATTTCTTTCGTTGAAATCACCAACACGATAAAAAATTTACTCTTAGGCACTGAGGAACAAAGAAACAACGACTGGTTAGTTTTCTACCACATTCGGTTACCTAGAATGATACTGGTAATATTTGTGGGTTCCGTTTTATCTATAACTGGTGCAACATATCAAAGTGTTTTTAGGAATCCGTTGGCTTCTCCATCAATTCTTGGTGTATCAGCGGGTTCAGCATTTGGAGTAGCTTTAGCTATTTTGATCAGTGAAGAGTCTTTAATTGGTACATACTTATTATCTTTTGTTTTAGGGCTAGTTGCCGTTCTTTTTACTTTTTTCATTTCTGTTTGGAGTAAAGTGAAGGGGGTTACCGTCCTTGTTTTGGCAGGAATGGCGGTAACCTCTTTCTTCAACGCCTGTGTCTCTTTAGTACAATACTTAGCAGACCCTTACGAAAAATTACCTAATATTGTTTTTTGGCTAATGGGGAGTTTCAACAGGGCAGGTTGGAGAGAAGTATATATTTCATTATTTACAATGCTTCCAGGGATAATAATTCTTCTTATTTTACGATGGTATTTGAACGTTATGTCTATGGGAGAAGAAGAAGCATTATCCATGGGAATAAATGTACGAAGAATGAGGATTTTATTGATCATTGTGAGTACCGTTATGGTTGCTCCTACAGTGGCTGTTGCTGGTCAAGTAAGCTGGATTGGATTGATTACTCCGCATATTGCGAGGTATATAATAGGTGCAAACCACAGGTACATGCTTCCTGCAACATGCCTCTTAGGGTCTGTTCTTTTGCTTATAATGGACGACATCGCAAGGACAATCACACCAGCAGAGATTCCCATCAGTATTGTTACCGCGTTTATAGGTGCACCGTTTTTCGTTTATCTTTTATTGAGGAGAAGAGAAAGTGGGTGGAATCAATGATATCTATTAAAAATATATCTTTTTCATATGACACGGTGGGGGATACCATTAAAGATATAAGTTTTGCCTTGAACAAAGGGGAATTGGTTGCCTTGTTAGGGCCCAATGGTTCAGGTAAAACAACTATACTAAAATGCCTAAACGGTATTTTAAAACCAAAAACAGGTGAAATATTCGTAGAAAATTATAATATTAAAGATCTAAGTTATAAAGAAATTGCAAAACTTATAAGTGTAGTTCCTCAGGAACGCTCTGCCGTTTTTTCATACCTAGTGATAGACATTGTAGCAATGGGAATAACTCCCTATCTTCCCTTTGGAAGGATGCCTACAAAAAAAGATTATAAAGAGGCATATACAAAGTTAGAATTTTTTAATATTCAACACCTTGCTGAAAAGAATTATAACCAATTGAGCGGTGGAGAGAAACAGTTGGTGCTAATTGCAAGAGCTTTGATGCAAAATACAGATTACCTGATCATGGATGAACCTACGTCTCATTTGGATTTTAAGAATCAACATCTATTAATGAAAGAATTAAAAAAATTGAGTGAAAACGGAAAAGGAGTTATTACAGCTCTTCACGATCCTAATTTGGCTTTAAGATTCTGTGATAGAATAATAATGGTAAAACAAGGTGAAGTAATTTTTATCGGTGAAAAAACCGAAGTAATGAACTCACAAAATTTACAAATCCTCTACGACGTACCGGTTTCGATGAACAAAGTGGAAGACGTAAGCATAATATACATAAACTAATAAAATTTTTAAAAGTTTATATCCTTAGAAGGTGAAATTATGGAAGAAACGAAAATAAAGGAAAAAGCACAATTTAAAGTAAGCAAGGGATTTCCAGTCTTAGGTACGTCTATAGATAGAGGAGGAGTTAATTTTGGTGTTTTCACGAGAAACGGAACATCAGTTACTTTAGAGATATATGAAAATTACTATGATGAAGAACCAACTTTTAAATATGTTCTCGATAAAAAAGAAAATAGAACAGGCAATATTTGGCACGTTTTTGTTGAACAAGCAAGAGCAGGTATGTCCTATGGTTGGCGTATTGATGGACCTTACAATCCAGAGGAAGGGTTTAGATTCAACAAAAACAAATTACTCTTAGATCCGTATGCTAAAGTAATTGGAGGAAGTTTAGATTTTTCGGAAGAATCCATTTTTGGTTATAACAAAAATGATCCTAAAAAAGACCTAAGTTTTTCTACTTTGGATTCTGCAAGATCTCAAGTCAAATCTATCATTTGGGACAGTCGTGAATATAATTGGAAGAATGATAAGCATCCACGTTATACACTAAACGATATGATTATTTATGAACTGCATGTCAGACTTTTCACGATAAATCCAAATTCTAATGTTGAACATCGAGGAACTTATAAGGGAATCGTAGAAAAAATAAATCATTTAAAAGATTTAGGTGTAAACGCCCTTGAACTGATGCCCATCTTTGCTTTTCCTTTGAACGATAATCTTAACGTTAATCCAATAACTGGTGAAAAATTAAAAAATGTATGGGGTTATAATCCGGTAAACTTTTTTGCTGTAACGAGTAATTACAGATATGGTGTAAAAATTGGTGAAGAAATAA
Organism: Petrotoga sibirica DSM 13575; assembly: GCF_002924625.1. Classification (GTDB taxonomy): domain Bacteria; phylum Thermotogota; class Thermotogae; order Petrotogales; family Petrotogaceae; genus Petrotoga; species Petrotoga sibirica. The sequence goes on from NZ_JAHC01000032.1 coordinate 177,020, forward strand.
TTCAATTTCAAGATTTAGTTTTTGAATTACACAAAAATGGAATAGAAGTGATCTTGGACGTAGTTTTTAATCACACAGCAGAAGGAAATGAATTAGGGCCGACTCTCAACTTTAGAGGATTAGAAAATTCGGTTTATTATCTATTGAAGAAAGATAACCCAAGATATTATGAAAATTTTTCAGGGACTGGAAACACTATTAATTCTAGTCATTATGTGGTAAAACAAATGATTTTGGATAGTTTGAGGTATTGGGTTTCCGAGATGCATGTAGATGGTTTTAGATTTGATCTAGCTTCTATTTTAGGAAGAGATTCAAAAGGAAATTGGATTGGCGATCTGTCTTTGTTAAAAGACATTGCTGATGATCCCATCTTGGCAGGTACTAAACTCATAGCAGAAGGTTGGGATGCTGCTGGAGGATACTACGTTGGTGATTTTCCCACTGGATGGGCTGAATGGAATGGAAAATTCAGAGACACAGTAAGAAGATTTGTGAGAGGTGATAATGGTTTAGTTTCAGATTTAGCAACAAGGATAGCTGGAAGCCCAGATCTATTTGAAAAAAGAGGTAGAAAACCCTACCATAGTGTCAATTTTATTACTTCACACGATGGATTTACCATGTGGGATTTAGTCTCCTACAACAACAAGCACAATGAAGCTAATGGGGAAAATAACCTTGACGGAACCAACGCTAATTACAGTTTCAATTATGGAGTTGAAGGAGAGACTACCGACGAAAATATAATAAAACTCAGAAAACAACAAATTAAAAATTTTATCACAATATTGATGGTATCACAAGGGTTACCAATGATTTTAATGGGTGATGAGTTTTGTAGAACTCAATTTGGTAACAACAACGCTTACTGTCAAGATAACCCCACTTCATGGGTTGACTGGAACAGAAAAATAAAATTTAATGACATATTTAATTTCACAAAAAATATGATTAACTTTAGAAAAACCCATTGCGCACTTAGAAGAGACAGATTTTTCACTGGAAGGGATTTAAGTGGTGATGGAATAGCAGACATAACTTGGCATGGAGTCAAACCATTCAAACCTGATTTTGGATATTATTCTCATAGTCTTGCGTTCATGATAAGTGGCGATGACTATATTCAAGGCTGCAAAGAAAAAGACAGCGATATATACGTAGCTTTAAATGCTTTCATAAAGGATTTACAATTTGAAATTCCAAAATTACCAAACGGGAAAAAATGGTATAGGGTAGTAGATACATCTGAAGAATCTCCCAACGATTTCCTCTTAGAACCTTCTATAGTCAAAGCCAATCACTACATTGTACATTCAAGAAGCTCTATAGTTTTAATTTCAAAATAGCAAAAGGAGGAGTTTCATAATGCTTACTGATATTGAAATTGCTAGATCTGCAAAGCTAAAAAAAATCGATTTAATCGCCAACGAACTGGATATTCCAGAGGAGTACTACAATTTATACGGAAAATATATCGCCAAAGTTTCCCACAAATATTTGAATGAACTTAATTTCAAAAATGATGGTAATTTAGTAATGGTTACCGCTATTACTCCAACTCCTGCCGGTGAAGGAAAAACTACAACAAGCATCTCTCTATCCATGGCTTTAAACAAAATTCACAAAAGATCGATAGTAACGCTAAGAGAACCTTCTTTGGGCCCAGTAATGGGTATAAAAGGAGGCGCGGCAGGAGGTGGGTACTCTCAAGTCCTCCCCATGGAAGACATAAACTTACATTTCACAGGGGACATTCACGCCGTTTCCTCAGCCCATAACCTGGTGTCCGCAATTTTAGATGATTACATAAAGTATAACAAATGTGACATAGATTCAACCGAAGTCTCTTGGCCTCGAACTATGGACATGAACGATAGGGCATTGAGAGAAATAATAGTTGCCTTGGGTGGAAAGAAGAATGGTTATCCAAGACAAGACGGTTTTATTATCACCGCTGCTTCAGAAATAATGGCAATATTGTGTTTGATAGAAAATCTAGAAGACTTAAAGAAAAAATTATCAAATATTGTAGTCGCAAAAAACTCAAAGGGAGAACCAGTAACTGTAAAAGATTTAGAAATCACTGGGACCCTTTCTGTACTGTTAAAAGACGCAATTAATCCTAATTTAGTTCAAACAATAGAAAACACACCTGCCTTCGTTCATGGTGGACCCTTTGCAAATATCGCTCATGGAACCAATTCTATTTTAGCAACCAAACTTGCTTTGAAACTTTCTGATTACGTTGTAACCGAAACAGGTTTTGGTTCTGATTTAGGAGGAGAAAAATTCTATGATTTTGTTTCACCGACTTTTGGACTAAAACCATCGGCAACAGTTTTGGTAGCTACAATAAGGGCTCTAAAATACCACGGTGGGCAAAATCTAAAAGATTTGAATACTCCAAACCTTGAAAGTTTAGAAAAAGGATTGCCTAACTTGCAGGTTCATGTTGAAAATCTTAAAAAATATAATATCCCTGTGGTTGTTTCTTTAAATAAATTTTACTCAGATACGGATGACGAGATCAATATGGTAAAAGACTACTGCAATAAATTAGGTGTAGAAGTTAGTGTCAACGAAGGATTTGAAAAAGGTTCGGAAGGTGCCATAGATTTAGCTGAAAAAGTGGTAAAAGTTAGTGAACCTAGATCCAAATTAAAAAGTATTTACGACTTTGAAGATCCTTTAGAAGTTAAAATAGATAAGTTAGCAAAAAATATTTATCGTGCCGCCGAGGTTAAATACTCTTCCCAGGCATTATCATCTATGAATTTTTTAAAAAAATACGGATACGAGAATCTCCCTGTAATTGTTGCAAAAACACAGTATTCCATATCAGATGACCCCAAAAAGCTTGGATTCCCAAAAGATTATACTTTTACAATAAGAGATTTTGAACTTTCAGCAGGTGCTGGTTTCATTGTTGCATTGGCAGGAGATATATTGAGAATGCCTGGTCTTTCAAAGGTTCCCAATGCAGTCAACATGGACATTGACAAAGAAGGAAACATCTCCGGGTTATCGTGAACATTCAAACAGAAAGAGACGTATTTGCTTTATTGAAAACAAAGAGATCTAGCAATCGCTTTTAGGAGGTATCACATTATGTTAATTGAAGTAAAAAATATTATTGATAAAATAAAAACAGAAATATCGTCATTTAAAGAAAAACTTTCCTATGAACCCAAACTAGTAAGTTTGGTTGTTGAACCTGATGAATCTACTAAATCCTATCTCAATTCGCAAAAAAGAAATGCAAAAAAATATGGAATCAACTTAGAAATTGTTGAAAGTAATGATTTGATTAATGATCTAAGGATATATAACGAAGACGACGCTACAGATGCCATTTTTGTGGCAAGACCTTTAAAGAAAGGATACACTGAATTAGATATAGCAAAACACATCGATCCTGAAAAAGATGTCGAAGGGGTAAGTTTACATAACATTGGTTCTATGTTTTACGAAAAAGAATTATTTGTACCTTGCACAGCAGAAGCGGTTGTGAAAATAATAGAAGATACAACCGACGTTAGAGGAAAGAATATCGTCATTCTTGGAAGAAGTACTACGGTAGGAAAACCAGTTGCATTAATGCTTCAAAGGCACGGAAGGGATGCCACAGTCACCATCACACATACAAAAACTAAGAACTTAAAAGAGATAACCACAAAAGCAGATATTTTGGTTGTTGCAATAGGAAAGGCTAATTTCGTTGATAGAAGTTTTGTAAAAGAAGGAATGATCGTTATCGATGTAGGGATTAACGTAGTAGATGGTAAGATAGTTGGTGATGTTGATAAAGACGTCTCAGAAATTTGCCAATTAACGCCTGTGCCCGGTGGAGTGGGAAGTGTCACAACAGCTATCCTAATGAGAAATGTTTTTAGAGCAGCTATCAATAAAAAAGGAGATCTATAATCTTGAAGTATGATTTTGATGAAATAGTTGATAGAAGGAATACAGAATCCGCAAAATGGAAAGCCGTTAAAAAACTTTATGGTAGAGACGATGTTATTCCAATGTGGGTTGCCGACATGGATTTTAAATCTCCACCTGAAGTAATTGAAGCATTAAAAAAGCGAGTAGAGCATGGGATATTTGGATATCCAATGTTAGACGATGATTACTTTGATCCTTTTATAAATTGGATTAGGGACAGGCATGGCATTGAGATAAAAAAAGAATGGATAGTAACAACTTACGGTGTGGTTGACGCTTTAAAAATGGCCATTCTTGCTTACTCAAAGCCAGGAGACAACGTTGTAATTCAATCACCTGTTTATTATCCTTTTTATAACATCGTCAATTCCAACGGACGGATGATATTAAAAAATTCTCTAAAATTTGAAAACGCTAATTATAGCATGGACTTTGATGATTTAGAAAAAAAATTATCCCTCAAAAGAACTAAGTTATTCATCTTATGTAACCCACACAACCCTGTTGGAAGGATTTGGAAAAGGGAAGAATTAGAAAAGTTAGTCCGATTATGTAATAAACATAACGTCCTCTTGTTATCGGACGAAATACATTCAGATCTGGTATTTTCTCCTAACAAGCACATTCCAATATCTTCGATCTCACAAGATATAAAAGAGAGTTCTTTAACTTTTTATGCTCCAAGTAAAACCTTTAATTTGGCTGGTTTAAAAGCGTCATTTGTTGTTATTCCAAATGAACAATTACGAACAGAATACAAAAACATGATCGAGAGTCTTACAAGCGATAAATTAAATATCTTTGGAATGGTTGCAGCCAAGGTTGCTTACGAAAGAGGTAAAGACTGGCTTGATGATTTACTAAATTACTTGAGAGACAATATCGATCACCTATACGATTTTTTCAATGAAAAACTACCTAAAATAAAATTACAAAAACCCGAGGGAACATATTTGATGTGGTTAGATTTTAGGGAATATGGAGATGAACAAAAAGTCAAAGATATACTCGTAAACAAAGCAAAAGTTGGTTTAGAAGAAGGTAGCATCTTTGGAGAAGAAGGTAAAGGCTTTTTTAGAATGAATATTGGATGCCCTATGTCTATTTTAAAAGAGGCATGCAACAATATTTATAATGCTTTTAAAGATTTATAAAAGTACAAATAGTATGGTGGGGAGCCCGGCGAAGGGGCGTTTTGTATAAAGTTTTAATGTTTCCAAAATCAGTAAAAAACACAAAACTAAGGAGGCAATTAACTTTGAGAGATTACAAAAAAATCTACTACGAGTGGTTAAATAGTCCATATATTGATGAAAGAGCAAAAGAAGAATTAAAAAGTATCGAAAACAATCTAGAAGAGATAGAAGAAAGGTTCTACAAAGATCTCGAATTTGGAACAGCTGGATTGAGAGGAAAGTTAGGTATAGGTACTAATATGATGAATATATACACTGTAGGCAGAGCATCTCAAGCCCTTGCTGATTATATTACTGATTTCGGTGAAGAAAGGATGAAGATGGGCGTTGTAATAGCCTACGATGTACGGCACTTTTCTAAAGAGTTTGCAAAAGAATCAGCATTAATCCTTGCAGCTAACGGCGTTAAAGCTTATTTATTTGATGATATTCGGCCCACACCCGTTTTATCCTTTGCTGTAAGATATTTGAAAACTACTGCTGGAATAGTCGTTACCGCTAGTCACAATCCTAAAGATTATAATGGTTACAAAGTTTATTGGGATCAAGGGTCTCAAATATTAGATGATGTTGCCAATGGAATAGTAGAAAAGATTGAAAAGATAGGATACGATTTCAGTAAAATAAAAAAAATAAGTGAAAAAGAGGCAATAAGTCAAAATTTACTTCAATATATTTCAAAAGAAGTCGATGAGGAATACATTCAAAGAGTTGAAAGTTTGGCTTTAAGAGATGAAGATGTAGATAAAAATATAACAATAGTTTACACACCTTTGAATGGGACATCAAACATTTTTGTCAGAAGGGTACTTAAAGATAGAGGTTTTAAAAATGTATTCATAGTTAAAGAACAAGAACTACCTGATCCAGATTTCAAAAGCGTTGCCAACCCAAATCCAGAATACGAAGTAGCTTTTGAAGAGGCAAAAAAATTAGGTTATGAAAAAAATGCCCATTTACTTTTGGCAAATGATCCCGATGGAGATAGAACCGCTTTAGAAATTTTAGATGACAACAATTACAAAATGTTAAACGGTAACCAAGTTGGAGCTCTTTTGGTTAATTATATACTGGAAAGTAAAAGTGAAAAAGGATGTTTAGAAGATAACTCTGTTATCATAAAATCAATAGTTACAGGAGATCTTACAAAAAGAATTGCAAAAAAATATAACGTTGATGTTATTGAAACACTCACGGGATTTAAAAATATTTGTGGGAAAGAAAACGAATTAGAAAAAGAAGGAAAGAAAAACTTCCTCTTTGGCTTTGAAGAAAGTATTGGCTATATAACAGGTACCTTTGTGAGGGATAAAGATGGTATTATTGCCTCAATGCTTATATCAGAGATGGCTGGATACTACTCTAAAAAAAATAAGAATTTAATTGACGTACTAGAAGATATTTATCAGGAATTTGGTTACGAGTTGGAAAACAATTATTCTCTTGTGCTTGAAGGAGTTGAGGGCCAGGAAAGAATCAAGCGAATAATGGAAAAGTTTAGAAACAACTTCCCCAAAGAAATGGGGGATCTCAAACTTGAACAATACGCTGATTATTTGAAAAGAAAGCTATACAATTTAACAACAGGAGAAATTAACAATATAACAGATATACCTTCTTCTGACGTTTTAAGATTCTGGTTTAACGATGGTTCATGGTATGCAATTAGGCCTTCTGGAACGGAACCAAAACTTAAAATATACATATATTCAAATGATAAAGAAAAAGAAAAGGCCCAAGCAAAACTCGATCAGATTAAAAATACCGTTGATAGTATCATAGAAAATGTAGTTTAAAGTTTCACACCTTATTGGGGGAAAAAACTATGATGGATATCAATAGTACATTTGATTCCACAAAAGATAAAGGGAAAATTGAAGGGTATATCTCAGAATTTTTATCATATCTGAAATTCGTCAAGCGAAGGGCAGACTCAACCATATATGAATACAAGAAAATATTGAATGGATATAAAAAGTTCGTTCAAATATACGGACTGAATCGAGGATGCTTTCTTAAATATCTTGAAGAGATCTCAAATTTATCTCAAAGAACGATAAAACTTAGGATAGTTGTTTTAAAATCCTTTTTGAACTATCTATACGAAAATGGAGAAATATCTGGAAAAAAATATTGGAAAGATGCAAACGCAAAGATTCCAAGTGACGTTCCCAAAGGTTTGACAGAAAATCAAATAAAAGTTTTTTTCTCCGTTATTGAAGATAAATTCGACAAAACTTTCTACTCATTGTTGTTAAAAACGGGTTTAAGAATTTCAGAAGCCTTATCGTTAGAAAAGGAGCAGATTATTTTTTATAACGATCATGCTGAACTTGTTATAAATGGAAAAGGGAACAGAGTAAGATATCTTAAAATATCCAAACAATACGCAGAACAGTTAATAACCTTTGCAGAAAAAAACACCTCGAAGGGGGGTCAAGGTAAGAAGTATATCTTTTCAAATGGCAACGATATCCCCATATCTTCTAGAACTATGGAAAGAAGATTTCAAGATTACGTTATAAAAGCCAACAAAAAGATCGATCAATTGAGGATAAACGGTTATAACAATATAAATTATATTAATGCAACACCTCATGCTCTAAGGCACACATGCGCAAAAAGGCTTTTGAATTCTGGAAAAAATTTGGAGGAAGTGCGATATATACTTGGACATACAACCATTTCAACTACCGGAATATACGTTAGATCTGATAGCCATAGTTCAGTTCTGGATCAAATATAATATTGAAAATTCAAAGTTATTTTCCAAAAAAAGTTCCCCGTTAAGTTGGGGAACTTTTTGATAAAATTTTATAAAAAAATATTTTTTTGTTTATTATATATTGAGCTTTACATTGTATAGTAGCTTTGCAAGAGTATAAGGTATTTGTTATTAAATAACTATTTTATAGAATAAAAGAGATATGTTTAATATAAAAATGTTATATAACGTAAAGTAATATTTATAATACATATCGAACTTGGAGAAAAGAAATATAACTAAACATATCAATAGTAAACTAATGATTTAGATTTTTCCAGTGACAAATAAAAAAAGTAGATAATTTATTGAAAGTTAACAAAGACATTCTTGTCGGAAAACCTAAGTTTTCCGACAAGAATGAATTAAACAATCAAATAATACAAATTTTAACCTATGGAATTCTTTATTTATAATAATTACAGTACACCTCTTTGTAAGAAGCCCTGAGAGCCTTTGAATTTTGAAATAAATATAAAAACTAATTTATAAAATTTAACTCTCAAAATTAAGCGTTTTACGAAGACACTTTTCTTTGGAAAGTATTAGATAAAAAATTTTGCCTTCATTAAAGAAGAAAATTTAATTTTTCCTTCTTAATCAGGAAGTCATCTTATATACATTGTATATTTGTATCATTTTGTATATATTCACAAAGCTACACTAACTAACATACTGGTTCTTTCCACTGATTGTTGAACCCTACCCATTATCCTCAAGAAAAAGAACTTTCTGTCTCAACATCTCAAATTTGTTTCTTCCATACATTATCCTTTTGATAACTTTTACTTCATTCACAGAACCTTCTGCTAGTCAATTGTTGTATTCATATATGATAGCATTTCTAACCGCTTAACTATTTCTTCCATTCCCTTCATCCTCTTTTAAGTGATTTTCATCAATTATATTACCAGAGGCTAATCAAGTCAATCGTTGATGAAAAGAACCACTTTTCGTTTAGTAAGTGCAAACAAAAGCTTGTTTAGATTAGAAAACAATATCAAATATATTTTTTATGGTAATTTTTTTATAGGAAATTATTTCTTCTGCGTAATCAGTATTTATTAATGATCCACAATATTTATCTTTAGCAAGAACTTTTTGAAAAATTCGAGTGTTGGAATATGTCTTAACGCGAGAATTATCTTGAATAAGTTGACTTCTATATTTAGACAAAATATTCAATTTCTCTTCAATTACTGAAGATATATCTATAAACATTGATCCCTTTCCATTATACAAGTTTTGAGAATAAAAAAAGACATGTTTACACGTATGCTGTTCGCCCAGCTCAGGATATATGTTTAATCCAGCCTTATATATCGCATTTTTTACTAACAAATAAGACTCCAAATGGTCAGGATGTTCATCAGTATAATGAGAAGTTAAAATAACGCCCGGAGTATACTCTCGTATAATCCGAATAATTCTCTTTTGTTGATCAATAACGGTATGTTGAATATTAGCATCTTCAAAAAATAGACATTTTGTACTAATATTTTTATACCTATTTTCCACAAATTTAGATTCTTTAAGTCTTTCAATTTTATCGCCGTTACTTGAATGCTCCCCAGCACTCAAATTGATGATTTTAATTTTATATTCATTAGCATGAAGTAAAATAAAACCACCGATGGAAATTTCTGCATCGTCTGGATGGGGAGAAAAGATAAGAATGTTTATCAAAAATATGTCACCTCCTTTCCTCTGCTTGAATAAATTTTTATTTTCTCCTTTTGCTCTTTTTCATTTTTTCTCGCTCTTCTATTTCTTTATTTCTTTTCTTATTGATGTTGAAGTCTATCTTACTTTTCATAAAATTCTCTTCTCGTTTTAACTTAATGAAATTTTTATATCTATCCTCACTTATTATTCCGTCTTTTACCCCTTTTAATACAGCACATCCTTTTTCAACTGTGTGGGTGCAATTCCTAAATTTGCAATGTAAACTCAATTCTTCGATGTCTGAAAAAGCGCTGTTTGAATTGTAACTACTCCATAAAGAAACCGAACTTAAGCCAGGGGTATCTATTATACATCCTAATCCTTCTCCGAGATAAATAAGTTTTCTGAAGGTTGTAGTATGTTTGCCTCTTTGAGTTTTTTTACTAATTTCTCTTGTTTTGAATATCTCTTTACCAGCAATGTGATTGATTAAGGTTGATTTACCAACACCGGATGAACCTATAATTACGGAAGTAGTTCCTTCAAGTAAGTAAGGAAGAAGTAATTTTATGCTAGAATCTTCGTAGATACTTGTTGCTATCACTTCAAGATTAGGATAAAGTTCCTTTATTTTTTTAATATTCTTTTCAACATTTTCTGCAAGGTCTTTCTTCGTAAGCACAAGAAGGCTCTTAGAATTTGGCCAAGAGAAAGCATATAGATATTTTTCCAATAATCGTAAGCTAAAATTCTCATCAGTTGACATACAAAAAATTATATAATCCACGTTACAGGCAATAATTTGTTCTGAAAATTGTTTACCCCTCATTTTCCTGGAGATCCTATTTTTTCTTCGAAAAAGGTGATCAATTAAAACTTCTTTTTCATTACCTGTATATTGAATAGAAACCCAATCTCCCACATATGGGAATTCTTTTGCATCTTCAATTTCATAGCTGTATCTCCCTTTAAGTTTCCCAATCAATTCACCCTTTGGTGTCATAACAAGATAATTTTCTTTACTGACAAAGGTGATTCTACCAATATTATCATTAATTGGACTATCTCTAAAAAAATTAAAATAACCATATTTCTTCATTATTTCTTCAACCATTAAAAATCCTCCTTATTACAAATTCATTCTTTTGGTTTTGCTATGTCTTTTAAAATAGAGGCTGATAAAAAGTACATTAAGAAAAATCCTCCTGCTGATAATATTAATGTCCAGTAAATAGGATAAAAATCATTCATAATTCCATATATCATCTGTCCAAGAGGAATAGAGATAGTAGCAAGAAGATTGACTATGGAGATAACCCTTCCTAAAAATTTAATTGAGACTAATGTTTTAAACATAACTGATGATGCGATATTCATAATTTCTATTATGGCAACAATTATACCGCTAGCTATGCATAAGATAATTATTGTTGAAAGTTGACCGAGAATTTGAAAGTAATTGAAAATGACAATGGTGGCTAAGACTGTAAAACCAATAGTAATTCCGAAGATTAAGGGAGGTAATAAATTAGCGGCGTCTTCTTTTTTTAGTAATTTCATGGCTATAAATGGAGCTATTAAAACCATCACCGATAAAATAGCCTCGTAACCACCAAATACTATATCAGAGACATTCAATTTATTTCTTAAAAAAAACACTAAGCTTATGTTGAAAGCGGAGGTGAGGAAAAAGTTTGTCAGTGGAGCGAGGATTACTAATTTTCTTAAGAATGGTTCTTTTTTTACAAGGTTAACCCCATCTAAAAAATCTTTCCAAATTGTATTTTTAACGTTTTCTTCACCATCTTTAATATCCTGAGTATGCATAAAAAGAAGAAGCACAGATCCGAGGAATGATATAACGCCTGCCATTATTAGTCCTACACCTACTCCAATGGTGGCATAGAACGTTGCTGCTAAAAGAGGACCAATAATCCCCACTATCCCTTCATCAATATCTGCAAAAGAGGTTGCCACACCTATTTCTTCTTTTTTTACTATAAGGGGTATTATTCCAACGGATGAGCTGCTATAAAATGTTTCAAATGTTTCCAATAATATGACTAATACATAGATTATCCAAATAGTTAAAATAATTCCTGATTCATGAAGTATTCCAAATAAAGCTATTGTGACTCCTGAACAAAGCCCTAAAAAAAACATCCAGTTTCTTCTGTCGAAACGATCCCCAAAAACTCCTGCAATGGGGGAAAATAACAATCTTGGAAAGATAGTTATGGATAGCATAGTTGCAAAAAGAGTAGCAGAACCTGTTGTATCCAAAACATACAATGAAAGCATAAATTGAACAATGTTGCTTGCTGCCATAGTAAAAGCACTGCTAAACCAATAGAACATATAATTCCTGTTGTGAAATAATTCTTTCAACTTTTAGACCTCCTAAAAAGTACGTGTATAAGCAATTGAGTAACTTTTTATATCCCATCGGATCTTAAAAAGAGACTCATCTTTTTAGAAAGGTCTATTTTTAAAAACCGAAGGGATAGCCGACTTTCGAATATTTGCTATTAGTACACATAATATATTCATATTCAGCATAGAACCACCCCTTTTTCGGTTTTTATTCAAACTTAGATATATTATACAACGTTTTTCCCTATGAACTTATTTCAGATGTTGTTTCCTTATTTTTTCTGTAGCAACTCTTTTCGGTACAAGAAAACCTTACATATTGTACTCTTTGCAATTAACTCTGCTCAAGTACTTCAACCAAATTGGTAGTTTCAAATCGTTTGGAATTTTGTAAAGCCTTTTCTTTATAATATGAGTATTTACTTGGATCATATAATAGCAATTTTACTTTTTCTAACCATTCTTGAATATCTTCGGGATTTTCTACAGTCATTTGTTCATTGCCAGCTGCTTCTGGTATACCTCCAATATGACTAGCTAAAATCGGTATTGAATTTATATTAGCTTCTACTATTCCTCTTCCAAAACCTTCCTTACACAAAGAAGGGAGGAGATAAATTTTGCCAGTTTCATATATCTTTTTTATATCTTGTTGTCTTTGTTTTAATGTAATATTAGGAATGCTATCAATTTCTTGTTGATATTTCAAAGGTGCAGGTCCCCAAGTTTCATAAATAACAAACTCTTCATTTTTGAAAATCTTGGCAAGAGATAATATTATTTCTATGCCCTTAACTTTGATAGGATTAAAAAAAAGTATTCGCTTTTTTTTATATTTTACAGATAAAGATTTATATTTTTGTTGAGGAAATAAAGGATAAACAACTGTTGTTTTTGATTGAAGCTCACTAGGTAAACGGTTACGAATGTCATTTGAAATGCATATAATTCTTGAAACAGTATTTGACCGAAGTACATCGAACTCATTATTTGAAATTATCATATTTTCTGAAGAAATGTGACTGTGAAAAAAATAAATAATTTTACATCCTTTTTCTACCGCATATCTACTTAATTCATATAATCCGTTTAATTGAGAAAATATAATATCTGGTTTATATTTATTAATAAGTGGCAAAGCATAATAATAAAAATTTTCTCTATTAGGGGAAAAGCATCTTCCAAAGACATTATTCACTTCTTCGTATTTTCCTTTTATAATTTTTTCATATTGCTTAGTATACAAATAATACCTTTCATTACAATTAATAGTTAACACATTGTAGCCCAACATCGCCAAAAACTCCAAAAAATCATTCATTGTTTCTTCTGCGCCCGATAATTGATAAGGAGGGAAACTGTTTGAATTACAAAATAGGATTTTCATTTTTGTATTTAATAGCTCCTTTAGCAACAGCAAATTCAATCATTCTTCCTACATATTCATAAATGCTTTCTAAACAACAAGTATAATTATTGATACATAAAATTCTATCGCAAAGATCTTGTATAATGCCTCTATTTTCCGCCACCTCGTTAAAAATCTTAGCAAATTTTTCTGTATTTATCTTGTCCAATAAAGTGGCAACTTCATTTTTATGAATCACATAATCAATTTGAGAAAATAAAAGTTGTATTGATAGCGTCTTACCATTCACCCTAAAATTTTCTAAGGAACTATTCAAAAAGCTATAAGGAATAAAATTCAAAAAAATAGCATGTTTGTATTCGAGATTATTACTTAAAATCACTCCTTTCTCACATAAGTTCTCATTGAATTTTGTACCTAAGAAAGGTGTTGCAAAGTAACGAGAATAAATAAACAAAGATTTTTTCTTTTTATATTTTTTTAAGGATTCGTAAGTCTCAAAAAGAGTTTTCATTGTTTCTCCATCATAAAAACACATAATTAGAAACTCAATCATTTCAAATTCTTTTTCACTCAACAAATTATAAGCTTCAATAAAAGCTGTTTTTTTATTTTTTTATTCATATTATTATATAAATCCTCATTTTGAGTTTCAAAGCCTAATTCAAATCCTTTACAACCACATTTTTTCATTCTTTCTAAAAGATGCCTATTTTTGCAAATGATTTCAGGCCTTGATAAACATATCCAATTGAACTTTAGCCTTTCTTTCTCAATTAGCCAAAGGAATTCATCCATCCATGTATCGCTAAATAATAAGTTATCATCATAAAAGTGATAATCAGAAATGTTATATTTTTCAATTTCTTTCTTAATTTCGTTAAACACTAAATGTGGTGATCTATACCTAACCGTCGTACCCCAAGTTAGATGGGTGGAACAAAAATCACATTTATACAGGCAACCTCTGGAAGCCATGATTGGTAAAGCATGTGAAGCTTTATTAATGTGGATATTCTCATTGTATCGTGTTAAATCAAAAATTTCCCAATTAGGAATTCCATATTTGTCAACATCATCTGAAAGATATATACATTTTTTTATATTTTCTCTTTCAGCTTGATCATATTTGGAGTTCATAACGATATTAGGAGGGTACTCCAGATTTTTGCATTCAAAAAAGACTTTTTTCAGTATTTTTCTAATGCTTCCTCGCCTTCACCGATGACGGAAAAATCGGCGCCACATTTTATAAACAGTTCAGGATCGACACTTACATGATTCCCACCACAAATAATTATTGGAGAAATATTCTTTTTGATTTTTTGAATAATATCTAAAGATTGAACTACTTGCATTGTTTTTACTGTTATAGCTAATGCATCTGGTCTTATTTCACAAATTCTTTTTGAAATTTCATCAGTAGATAATTCGTCAGGCAACGCATCAAGCAAAAAGCACTTTACTGAATTGCCAAAAACTTTATTAATATAAGAAAATAACATCGCTATCCCTAAGTGTGGAGGCTTATAAGTTTCCATTCCTTCAAATGGTGGTCTAACAAAAACCATTTTAATTTTTCTCAATTTATGTTCCCTTCCTTAAAATCAATTATAATTAATATGTCGGTAATATTTTTTGATCTTATTATCTAATAATTTACATAACTTACTTTTTTTAAATTCATCATATGAACACACCCCAAATTTTTCGCTCATTGTTAAAAAGTATTCAAATACCGCATACTCTATATGCATAAAGAAAAATAGATCTAATCTATTTTCTCCAGAATCAGGTTCTTTTTCGCTTATTGAAAGTACGAGTGAACTAAGAGATACATCATATTCATTTTGAAACTGACACATAGCATGATATAAACTCGATACGTCACTATTTACGAATTTAGGCACACTTTTACCATGTATGCTACCTTCATAAAATTGATGATATTTATTATAATAAGTAGTACCATAAAAAGGTATTAATGTTTGATATAAATTTTCTCTTGTATCATAATTGCAAAGATTGTTATTTTTCAAAAAATCAAACGAAATTCGAATATCTCTAAGAGATTCCAATGCCTCAAACATGATTATAAAAACGCTTATGTCAATATTACAACTTCTTAGAATATCAATAGCTTTTTGGTTTATTTTGTTATCAGTTTGTTTATTATAACGATTCAAGACCTCGTTGCTATTTGATTCTATACCTAAACTAATATGAAGCTTCCCACTATTTGCCAGCTCTATTATAGTTGTTTTATTATTAACTATTTGATCACTTCTCGTTTGAAAACTAATTTCTATGTTCGGATATAGTTTCCTTAGTTCTTCAATTATTCTTTTAGCTCTTAATGGATTTACAAAAAAATTATCATCAATAAAACTCACACATCTATATTTTAATTTTCCAAACTCTAACTTACATTCAGCCAAAACGTTTTCTACAGAGCGTGCTAACCAATAATTGCTTTTACAATTTACACAATAAGAGCAATTATCTAATCCCCAAGGCGAAAATTTTTCTACTATCGTAGCGATAAAAGCAAGCGAGATAGATAGAGTCACTATAGATGTGTTTCCGGCAAAATTAGCTACTATGAAAGCAACTATAAAAGAAACAATGTGAGACAATTATATTCATTTTCTCTCACAGCATCTAAGTTAGCATTATATAATTTCGCAGAAACTAGTACTGGTTTCTTTGAGTCATCATCAAATATTGTCAATAAGAGTGCAAAAATCATCATACATTTTCTGGGCTTCTTTAGCTTCAAATTCCCACATTTTTATAAAATTTTCATTTATGCTTTTGTATTTTAAATCTTTTGGCGAGTAGTTAAACTTCTTCATTACTTCAACAGGAATATATATTCTCCCATTATCAAAGTCTTCTCCTATATCCCTCAAAATATTTGTTATCCGCATCGCTTCCCCGAGCCTTATTTTATTAGTATCTATAAAATCAATATTTTTAGAAGCCAATATAGGAAGCAACATTTTTCCGACAGTTCCAGCAACATAATAACAATATTCTAAAAGTTCATCCTGAGTTTCTGGTTGAGTAAAATTAATATCCATTTTCTGCCCAACAATCATTTCATAAAACGGGGTAATATCCATATTATATTTTTCAAAGACATTTTTTAGAGCCCTCCATAAAGGTTCATTGGGAGTTTTACCATTGTCAAAATCAATTAATTTATTTTCTAATTCTTTCAATTTTTCAGGAGAATCATAGACATCAACCGCATCGTCAGCTACCCTACAGTATGCATAAACGGCATATATTGCATTGGCATTTTCTTCGTTTAACAGAGAAAAGGCTTTATAAAAGGTTTCTGAATTTTTTTTACTATGCTCTCACAATATTTATAATCTTCTTTTATACTAATTTGTTTCATTTTATATTTTTTATCATCATTTTCTAACCCCTTTTTCATCTTTATTTTATTGTAAACAATTTTTTTGTATTCAATTATTTCTTCTTTTGTTCACTTTCTTTTTCTTGTTTTTAGTTCTGGAATTGGAGTAAGTATATAGAGTACCTCTTTACCTTCTGGAGCTAATGACGGGTCTTCTTTTGTAGGAATATAAATATAAATTGAAGGATCCTTGGGATCTGTCCCTTGAAAGATATCTGATAAGTTCTTTTCAAAATCATCTGCAAACACAATATTGTGCAACCTGGTGTCATCACTAACTTTTTTATTCAACCCAAGATACATCAGAAATGCTGAACTTGAATAAACCATTTCATCAATTTTTTTATCGGTGTATTTGCCTTTATCCTTTTCTCTTTTTATAAGATTTTTCATAGCATATGGAAAATCTGCATCAACCAAAACATAATCAGCCTTTATAGTCTCTCCATTTACTTTGATTCCTTCAACTTTTTTGCTATTTACAAAAAGTTCTTGGACTTCAGAATTCAAATGTATTTTCCCACCTAATTCTTTAAAAAGTCTTGCCATTGATGTAGCCATAGTGTACATCCCACCTTGAATATATACCACACTCCGTAAACTGTTTCTATCATAGGAATTATAGTATATATATAAGGCCCATCATGTGGAGAAATACCGATGTAAAGTGTTTGGAAACTCAACATTTTCATTAATCTATCATCTTCAACAAATTTAGAAATTTAATTATATGCGTTGTTGAACGTTTTTAATCTAAATGAATTTAACAAAGTTTTTAGATTATAAAAATCTTTAACATCCCTAAAAGATTTTTCTATGAAATGTTCTTTTGCTACTAGATATCTTTTATAGGTTTGAGTTAAGTATTTATAATAACCCAAAGTATCTTTGTAACTTATTCCTTCAAGAAAATTTGATAAATCAGATAGATCAGTCGAAACATCAATTGATTAGTCTCTTGTATACTGTCTAGAATAAATGGGATTTAATTTCTTCATAGGAATATAATCATCTGGATTTTTTCCAACCCGCTTGAAAACTTCTTTATATACGTCTGGCATCATTACAATAGTTGGCCCCATATCAAATTTAAAGCCATTTTCTTCAATCTGGTACATTCTACAGCCAACTTTGGGATTTTCTTCATATATTTCTACATCATATCCATTATTTTGAAGCCTTATAGCACTTGCCCTGCTGTGCCAGCTCCTACAATGATAACTTTCTTTGACATAAAATTTCCCTCCTCAACATTTTTTTGAGTACCTTCAAGAAATTCTAAAAAAATCAATCAAAGGTATTTTAAATAAGGATCAGGGAGTTATTTAGCTCTATTGAGTATAATTATAAAAATCGTTTTTTTAAATTAATTGTTAAAAAGTAATAAGTTTTTATGTTTTATTGAAATCCAACAAAAAATTTAGTATATTGTTCCGTTTAGTTATCAAAAAACTTTTATTCTCGTTGCAAGTCCTAAAACAATATTAATATCTTCAATTAAAGCTATTGGACTGCTGATCTCATTTTGAAAAGATAAACCAGCGTATAAATTTAACCCATCAAAAATCCATATTTTATTCTTAAAATCCTGTACTCCATAAAAAGAAACCATGTAATTTTCAATAGAAAAATCATCATTAAAACCGATAGCGCCTTCTATATTTAAATAACTGTCTGATGAATCTTCTTTTATGATATTAACACTTGTTTTTGCAAAAGCTCCAAAGTTTCTAGAGATCATATGATCATTTGAGTTCACGCCCCATGCTGTTTCCTCATAATAAATAGCTCCAAAATCAAAATAGATAAAGTCGGCATCGTACCCTAATGCTGAAAAGACTGATGATTGGTTGTTGAATGTATTTGAATACCCGAGACTGAATTTCACTGGCACACCATTTAACTCATTAAACCCCCCTTTTATATATGCCCCGTTGTTAACTTGCGAAACTCCCGTTTCCATAAATCCAAACAGGCTCCATCTCAACCCCCATGCGGGATTAAATGTATCTATATAAATAAATCCTTCCTCAATAACCCCAGCTTCAGGGGTTAAAAAAGAAACAGAAAAGACAGATAAACCAACAGTAAAAATCACTAACAACGAAATAACTAATTTTTTCACTTCCTTCACCTCCATACATATAAATAATACTGTCTTCAGAAACTCTAAAACATGCAATGTAACCAAAGTTTAATGCCTACAATACCAAAGAATTATCTCCTCTTTATATAATTTTTTTGATACCAAAAATTTGCTACTAAATAACTATAATTACTATTAATTCTCACGAATAGTATAAACTTATTGTTTTGGATTAACCTGTTGATAATCGCTGCTGTCGACTATTTTCGTTCTTTTAGAGAATATTTGGAGATGGCTTCAGCCTTACCAGTATACATTTCCTCAGGTGTTACAAAACCTATCCCCTGATGAAGTCTCCGGTAATTATAGTAGTTAATAAAGGCATCTATTTCCTTCCTGGCTACGAGTATATTGGGATAATGGTCTTTTAAGTATACATGTTCATATTTTAGTGTTTTATGAAATACCTCTATTCTTCCGTTAGTCTCAGGATGTCTTACAGCTGTTCTTACATGCTTTATACCCAGCTTTTTAAGGTATTTCTTAAAACTTTTAGAGGTTGGTTGTGTACCGTTATCTGTTATTAAAATAGATTTCTTGGATTTGTCCAATAGATTTGCTTTTAATAAAGCATAATCTATTACCCTTTCCCAGTCTTTAGATGTCATAGTATATGTAAGTTCATGATGTATTATCTTTCTCGAGTATTTCTCGAGTATTTATCGAGTACAGAAATCAAATAACAAAAGCCTTTACCAACGGGTATGTAGGTAATATCGCTGTGTCATACCTGATTTGGTCCAGTTACCTTTAACTCTCTCTTGGTTATTTCACGTTTCTTTATCCTGTGAGTTCTTATCAGGTTATTTTCTTTAAGAACCCTATATACAGAAGAAGGTGATACGTATGCTACATTCTCCCTTATCATCATATATGCCAGTTTTCTATGGCTGATAGTTGGGTGTTCAAGGGCAAATTCAACTATAGCCTCTTTCTCTTCAGTAAGTAATGAATGAGCTCTTAAAGGTTTCTTTACTTCCTTTTCTCTTAACCATCTGTAGTATCTATTAGGATTAAGCTTTAATACTTTACATGTTTTATATACGGGCCATTTTGTCTCCTGAATAAGCTTTATAAGGGCTTGTTTAATCTGCGGTGAAAAATGTTTGCCTTTAAGAGAGCCGGACAGGCCTAGTCCACTTTTTTTTGAGAATTTGGTTTTCTATGGATAAGTCCACAATGGTCTTTTCAAGCTTTTTAACCTGGTCCTCAAGTTCTTTAATTCTTGGATCTTCCTTAGGCTTATTACCGTTAGCCTTCAGGCCTTCCAGACCGCCGTTCATAAATTGGTCAGTCCATCTTTGAAGGTCAGAAGGATATATATTATACTGACGGCATATTTCGGCTTTCTTAATATCACCGCGAAGACCTTCTAGAACAATATTCATTTTCTCTTCCGGTGTAAATCTTCTTTTTGGCATGGTAATTCCCTCCTACTGAATCTATTTTACCGTTAGTCCAGGGATATTACCATGAAATATTAGTTTTAAAATTCTCTGATTTTACACCAATGGTTCAGAAACATTATAGGAACATGAGTTTTGTAGCTAAGTCGGATAACTGCACGTATCCTAGTTCATCAATTTTCAGTAAGTCTACTTTGCTTAACTTTTTTAGATCTTCGTTAGCTCTCATTCTTCTGCATTGTCAACTAATTTGTAAAAAAACAAAAATATTATATAATTGTATTATACCATCTTTATCAACTTTTTCCCTTCTGTACAATTTTTTTCGACCAAACTCATTATGTAGGATTTTGGTGATAGTAGTAACTTTTCCTTTTACGGACACTTATTTTTGACGCACTTTTCATTTAATAAGTGCATTTTTTCTTATCCTCAAAGAATGATATAATATAAAATGATTCTTAAAGTTGATATTGAAAGAACAAAAAAGTGAAGAAGGTGAAATACAAATGGAAAGTTTAGGTTTGGAAGAAATAATTCAAACTCTAAGAAGCTTAAAGAAACAAATTGAGGAAAATTACAAAGCTGAAATTATAGGAATCTTTGGGTCTTACGCCCGAAGAGAAGAGAAAAGTGATAGTGACTTGGATATAATAGTTAGATTCGAAGAAGGAGCAACTTTGTTCGATTTAGCAGGATTATCAATTTTCTTACGGAAAAATCTGAATGTTAAAGTTGATGTTGTTTCAGATAGAGCTATAAGAGAAGAGTTAAAAGATAAAATATTAAAAGAAGCTATATTAATATGAAAAGAGACTACACTCTTTTTTTTAAAATTTTATAAGTTGGAGAAGATGTATGGCTAAAAGGCAAAAAACTACAAAAAAAAATACAAAATATAAAATTGAAGTTTTAATCGATTTGGCAAAGAGGGAACTACTCAATCACGGCATCACTAACTTCAATTATGAAAAGGTTATCTACGATGCCAAACTCAGCAAATCGACTGTTTATAAAAAGTTTGGAAAAAAGGATGAATTCATAATTTTTATTATTAAGAGTTTATTGGACGATTTCTTCACCCCTTTTAAAAAATACGTAGATAATTTTCACACTTTCCACGAAGTGCTTGAGTATCTATCAAACTTAAACTTCGATGTTCAATCTCTAATGAAAGAGTATCCTATAGATGATTTATTTGAACATCCTCACATTACTTCCATCATAAACGATTACTACTATCAACGTTTTGGTAAGGTAATCATAGAAAAGATTGCTGAGTTTCAAAATGCTGGACAAATAAGAAAGGATATCGAAGCTAAATACATCTTAGAATTTCTTACTTCTGTTACCAAAGGTATGGGTATGATGCTCAAAGACCATGATTTCAAAGAAGTTATAGGTAATTATACAAAGTTAATCGAAACCGCCTTAGCTTACAAAATAAATTCTGAAAAGGAGTGAATAATATTAAATCCAAAAATCACTTAAGATCTAGTAATTTTTTGACCGTCTTGAGTCTCACAATCTTTATTTTAGTTTTTTTTAATGTCAGTACAGTTGTCATAGCTGCTCCTATTTCGAGTAGGGTTCCAATTGCAAGAGATAATGAAGATTCCTCAAAAATACAAATAATAGAACCGTCTAAAATTGTTGAACCTGTACCCAAACCTGTTCCCACAATTCCACCTTCAAACACAATAACTCCCCAAATCCAAAATGAATTAATTTCAAAATTGGAAACTTTTCAAGGATTCGTTGGGTTTGAATTGAGAGATCTTGGCACCATTGAAGTTCTTTTCGACTACAATTCAGATAAATTATTCATCCCTGCCTCAAACACAAAATTAATTACCGCCCTCGTTGCCTTGGAAAGTCTAGGGAATAATTACAAATTTGAAACTAAAATATACCATACAGGGGAAATATCACCCCATTTCAGAGGAAATCTGTATATAAAAGGATATGGAGACCCCGTTTTAACTTCTTTACAATATAAAGAATTGCTAAAAAGGGCGACGGTAGATAGAGGAATAAAAAGGATATATGGTGATATTATTTTCGATTATTCTTTCATAAATGAAGAAGGTTTCGGGAGAGGCTGGATGTGGGATGACCCTCAACCACAAATAGCTGCAATTAATATTTGGCAAACAAGCCATGAATCTTTTAAATATAAAACAAATTATGAAATAAAAGATTACATAAACTTTCTCACGACATTATTCTTAGAAGAAATAGGTGTTGAATTTCGGGGAGAAATAAGGTATGAAGAAGTGCCTTCTAGCGCTAATCTTATATATTCTAATTATTCTCCACCTCTAATCAATATAATACAAAAAATGTTGGAAACAAGCGATAACCAGATAGCCGAACAGATTTTTAGAAATCTTGGCGCCATTTACGGTAAAGGGAAAATAGAAGATTCCGAAAGTCACTTTCAAAAAGTGATCAAAGAAACCTTAGGGTACGAAACAACCGACTATGTAATTAAAGATGGTTGTGGATTATCGATGTACAACATGTTATCTCCAAAGATGATATCAGATACATTATTTTATTTATATTCAAAGTATCAATCTAATTTGTTTGATTACTTAGCATCACCATACGAAAAAAGCACACTTGAAAATCGTTTTAACTTTGAAATTTATGCGAAAACTGGAACTTTATATTACGATTCTGCCATCAGTGGGATTTTCAAATCAAAAAGTGGAAATTATTACCTTTTCAGCTTAATGGAAAATAACTTTCCCTTTGATGTTTTGAAAGTGAAAGAGTTTGAAAATTCCATAATCAACTATCTCTATGAACACTTATAATAACAAAAGGGGGGAAAATTTATGGGTGAAGAGTTCAATGGGTACTACAGATTTCCGACCATTTACAACGATCAAATAGCCTTTGTTGCAGAAGATGACATCTGGGTAGTCCCTTCTTCAGGGGGAATAGCCAGAAGGTTAACCACTAATGTTGGAGAAATCTCAGATCTAACTTTTTCTGAAGACGGAAAATGGATAGCTTTCACAGGAAGAGACGAAGGTGTACCAGATGTCTATATAATTCCATCCACAGGAGGTGTCCCAATTAGAGTAACATACTTAGGTGCAAACAGCAAAGTACTTTGCTGGCATGACGGAAAGATAATCTTTTCATCAAATTATACCCAACCGTTTAAAAGGATTACATCCCTATGGGAAGTCGACGTTGAAGATAAGAGGAAATTGAAACAATTGGATTTTGGTATAGCCACTGAAATCCCATTTGGTAAAGAAAAAGGTGTTGTCTTGGGAAGAAAAACAGGAGAGCCAGCTCGATGGAAAAAGTACAGAGGTGGAACAGCTGGGGAATTACTGATAGACGTTGAAGGAAACTACAACTTCAGAAAATTGATCGACTTAAAATCCAACTTTGCCAATCCAATATGGATCCAAGATCGAATTTACTTCGTCTCAGACCATGAAGATGTCGCTAACATATACTCTTGTACCGTAGAAGGAAAAGATCTAAAAAAGCATACTTATCATAACGATTTTTATGTCAGAAATCCAAAATCTGATGGAAAAAATATTGTATATCATGCCGGTTCCGATATTTACATTTTGAATTTATTAAATAACGTATCAAAAAAGGTAAATATAAAATACTACAGTACCTTACCACAAAGAAACAGAAAATTTGTTGACCCGACACAGTATTTTGAAGGTTTCTCTATTTCTAAAGATGCTGAGAATTTAATAACTACTCATAGAGGCAAAAGCTTTTATTTCAATAACTGGTATGGTCCTGTTAAACAACTAGGAAAAGAAAACGGCGCCAGATATAGACTTACCACATACCTAAATCTGAAAGATGAAGAAAAGGCTGTAACGATCAGCGATGAAAATAATTATGAACGTATTGAGATATACGATTTAAAAACTGGCAATTTAGTCGATAAAGTCGAAGAATATGATTTAGGAAGGGTTATGAATATAGTTGCCTCTCCTAAAGAAGAAGAGATTTTGTTAACTAATCAAAGGAACGAACTTATCTTGATTGATTTGAGAAACCATGAGAAGATTGACGTGGATAAAAGTACAATTGGTCCCATTAATGGATATTCTTTCTCTCCGGATGGTAAATGGGTTGCTTATTCAAAATTTATAAACAGTAAACAAGCGGCTATTATGATATTTGATAAGGAAAAAGGAGAAACACACCAAGTTACTAAACCTATTCTGTTCGATGTAGACCCTGTCTTTGATCCAGAAGGAAAATTTCTTTATTTTTTATCTTATAGAATATTCAATCCAATCGAAGATAGATTTCAAATGAATTTAGCATTCGCAAAAGGAACCAAACCTTATCTTCTAACACTCAAAAAAGATATCTTTTCACCTTTTCAGGAGTTAATTAAAGAAGAAAAAGAGAAAGAAAGAGACAAAGAAGAAGAAATAAAAGTTGATATTGATTTTGATAACATCGCTGATAGGATTATACCATTCCCAGTTAGTGAAGAAAGATATGTAAAGATACAAGCTTCAAAAGATAAAGTTTTTTATACTATTGCTCCCGTAAGCGGTATACTGGAAGATGAAGAAGATATGCTCAGTGAGAAACACGAAAAATTAACCTTGAAATACTACGATCTCGCTGAAAAAGAAGAAAAAACCTATCTTGAGGGAATTTCAGAATTTCAAATTTCCGAAGACAAAGAAAAAATCGCAATTCTGATAGACGATGAATTACGAATTCTTAACACTTCTAATCCACCTTCTCCAGATCAAGAAAAAGAATGTGAAAATAAGTATACGAGAAAGTGCGGTTGGATAGACCTTCACAGAGTCAATGTGGAAGTGCAACCATTGTTAGAATGGAAACAAATGCTCTGTGAAGCTTGGCGTCTACAAAAATTTTATTTTTGGAACAAGGATAAACTAAACAAAATTGAATGGGATAAAATATTAGAAAAGTATTATCCTCTTGTTGAAAGAATAGCAACAAGAACAGAGTTTTCTGATTTAATATGGGAAATGCAGGGAGAATTAAAATCATCACATGCCTACGAGATGGGAGGAGAATACAAACCCAAACCAGTTTACAAAATTGGATATTTAGGGGCAGATTTGGTACTGGACGAAGATAAAAATCTTTACAAGATTAGTCATATTGTCAACGGAGACATATGGGACGAAAATAATAAACCACCATTACTTGGAGCAGGAGTTGAGGTAAAAGAGGGAGATTATCTATTATCGATAAACGGCGTAGAAATAAAGGATAAAATACCCTATGAAATTTTGGTGAATCACTGTGGTGAAGATGTTGAAATAGTAGTAGCAAGCAACGATAATATTGAACATAAGAGAAAGTATGTTGTCAAAACGTTAAAAGATGAAACGCCTCTAAGATATAGGGAATGGGTAGAACAAAACAAAAAATATGTTCATGAAAAAACTGATTCACGAATTGGATACATTCATATCCCAGATATGGGTTACACTGGATACGCAGAATTCCATAGAAACTTCTTAAGCGAAGTTAGATACGACGGACTCATAATAGATGTAAGAGTCAATAGTGGTGGCTTTGTATCTTCAATGATTTTGGATAAATTGAATAGAAAGTTTATTGGATATGATCTCTCACCATATAGAGAGGCCGAAGCCTATCAATATGACAGCGTTAGAGGTCCAATGGTTGCTATAACGAACGAGTTTGCTGGTTCAGATGGAGATATTTTTAGTCATTCATTTAAATTGATGAAACTAGGGAAACTTATAGGTAAGAGAACTTGGGGCGGAGTGATTGGAATCTGGCAGAGGGTTCTGTGAATAAACTGAAAGTTATTAAAAGGATAATGTATGGAAGAAACAAATTTGAGATGTTGAGACAGAAAGTACTTTTTTTGATAATAATGGATTGGATTCAACAATCAATGGAAAGAATCAACTTTTAGTTTAGTAAGTACATATAATTCCTCTAGAGGAATTTTCAATTAGAATTTGGGGTATTTTTAGAATATCATAAACAAAAAAACTATCTTGAAACGCGACCAATATTTCATTGGACAGAGAAAAAGATAAAAGAACATATTGTAATGAATTTCGTATCTTAGATTATGCAAAGATCGCTTAAATTAGAAATAAAATATTTGTTATTAAGTGCAACTAAAATACTCCAAGACAAGCGGTTTTTATACATGAAGCAGGTTGAACTTGACTAAAAAATTTTCTTTTATTTTCTTCAACCTCTTTAGGACTTGTCTGAGTAATGTTACCGAGCCTATACATTTTATCATCTTTATGTTGATAACATGGATATATACTTCCATCCGAATCGATTACTATAGATTGTCTTGCGAAAGTGCAATCACTCAATCTTGGTGGAGCTCCAAACTTCATAACTGAATAAATTAATCCTAAATAGTATTTTTTATTATTTAGTTTAGCCCATGAATTTAAGCTGTTTAATATTAAAGATTGTTCTTGATTGGAGCAATTACCTAAAAATAGTGGGTTATCTTCTCCAACTGCAATAGGATGAAACCTGATTCCAAAATTATTCTGCCTTGCAAAATTTATTAGTTCTTCAATTTGATTAAAATTACCTTTACTAATAGTAGAGGTCAAATACCTACGCCTGACCTTATGATCGCGTAGTTTTAAAATCCCTTCCATTGTTCTTTCAAATCCACCACGATGTTGTTCGTGATAATTAGAAGATATACTGTCTATACTCACACAAACCTCAACATTATTATCACGAAAGAAATTTACATGTTTATCAGTTAGTAATGTGCCATTGGTCAAAACTCTGGTATCAATTCCGTATCTTATAGGTATCTTCACAAACTCAAAAAAATCTCTCCTTAATAAGGGCTCTCCTCCTGTAAAGGTAATGGATTCTATTTTCATTAAATGCATGCATTTTTTAAGCCATTGTTCGACATCTGAAGGTTTTAAGCTAGTCGGCGAATAGTGAAGGTTACCTACCCGATAATAGCAATAGGAGCAACTTAAATTACAACCACCCATAATTAAAAAAGATTGATGGAGCATCTCTTCACCTCTTGTTGGAATTATCCTGAAAATAACTTCACCAGGAATTGAATGTCTATTTTTGCTGCTGATGCAAATCTGCTTAAAAATTCATCAACTTGAACAGTTTGAGTGCTAGAACAAAGCAACTCATTTAAAAGATTGAAGTAACTGTTTGTTCCTAATGTTTCAAACATATCGTGCCATTTCAACAATAGAAACGCATACTCTTGAAATTTATTATTTAAAATTTCATTTTTTTTGTACCAGTTTAAACGACGTTCTAAAAAGGAATGCCCAAAACGGTAAGCATCATATAATAACTGTAAATGTTCTGCTATTGTTTCTGTAAGTAACAATGCACCTTTACCCATAAACTTAATATTATTTCCAAACCACTGATGAGCGATTTCATGGGGTAAATAACTAAATAATAGAGTTTCTGGACTGGCTAACAATACCTTTCGAAATAATATTAAATGTGAAAAACTTACTGCATTCGCAATATCTCCTGAATATGTTGAAATGTGAAGATACTTAAGAGGTTTAAAGTGGTCTTCATAATATTGAATAATTTTTGTAATTTCTGCTTTATAATCCCATTTATCTTTAAGTGGAACATTAGATATAACTGATCCGTAATAATAACTGTATTGAAAATTGCTAGGTTCGGTCTCTATATTAATTACAATATTTCTAATATCTTCAAAAAACAATTCATTTTCGTTAGCTACACTATGATTTGAAGAATAATAAAGAGAACTATCATTAATTTTTACAACAGCTGGACAAGGAATTGTCCAGATGGGGAGTGTAAACGATCCTTTTTGTGACGTTATCAGCAATGAAGAAACATTTTCCCAGACAAGTATATAACTTAAATTTATCCTACGTATTTCTTCATGAAATGCCACAATAATAAAAGGACCAAATCTTTGATAATCAACAATCATTAAATCATTGATTGATATTTTGTTTATTTTTTTTATTTTTTCTTCAACTAATAGTATCAAATAAGAGTCTATATTAACTCCTCTTATTTGGTACTGTACATTTAGGGTCAATTCATTTCCTACTTTTTCGATTACAATATTTGCTTGACATTTATCAAAAAGCTCATCTCTACCATCAAAAAAAACTGTTAGCCACTCTATCGTATTCTCAGTATAGTAAGCAACAAAAATCTTCCTTTCTCCTTTTTTACCGAAAAGGACTAAAAAGAACTGGTCCCCATCTTCGATTGGTATATAAGGAATTAAATCGTGAAAGTCGATCCAATTACCGTTAAGAGATAAAATTTCTATCTTTTTTTTATTGTAAAGAAAATGTCTTATTGTCATGACGTAAATCATTCCAAAATTGTTATCGTAGGTTCATCAATTATGATGTCATAATGATAATCAGTGGAAATTTGCCCACCTATATCTGTATTGTTACCAAAACCAAAATGGCAAGTTCCGTAAGCCTTTTCACCTGAAGATAACGAAAAGAGCTTAGCCATTGATCTATTGGTGCCTATGCCAAATTCGCCTAAAAAGGATTCATTAGGTATTTTAAGAAACCTTTCATCTTCAAATCTAGCAACACCATTCTTTATACTAATCTCTATCTTTTTCTTACCCACTTTTGTTACTAGTACTCCATTTGAAGCTTTTTCAATGGGCGCAAAAAAGACCTCTCCACATGGCAGTTGCAAAATACTTTTATTCGTTTTGTTAATAAGACAATCTTCAGTATGGATAGGGCGCTCTTCTCGTTTAATTAATATGTCGGTACCGTTACTTGTGGTTATTCGATATGCACGCCCCTTATTCAACCAATTTTTTAAGCGTTCATTTTCTGTACGAACATTTGAGTAATCAGCACATAAAGCCCGGATATATAAGTGACTTACTAGTTCTTTGAGCGAAGATTCTATATCTTCAGGTGGCCAGTCAATCATAATAGTAGGTTGACCAGAGGTTTGAAGTTCGATAAATCTCTCATGCAAGCGTTTTTGAAATATATAATCGCGGGCATCTATTGGTAGTCCGAATATCGTTAAATCAGCTTCGTAGAAACCTAACTGCTCAATAAAAAATAATCCATTTTCACATCTTTTGGGAATCCACGAGTTAATATCTTTTTCTTCATTAGGAATACGAACCATTATAGTATTAACTTCATATTTTTCCAATACTTTTTTAAGTTCTGTCCAAACGTATTCATTCTCTTTAAAGATAATGATCACTTTTTTAAATTGATCAATCACTCTGCATTCAGATAATACCTTATGAAAACAAGCATTAATTTCACTAATTTGATTCCTCGACATTCTGCACTCCTTCTTTCACTGCTCTTATTGCAGTACCAATTTTGATTAATAGAGTAATAGTAATAATGCTTCCTATAAATGCCAACAACCAATTGTAGCGAAAACCTATCTGATCCGCAATATAACCACTTACCAAAGGGATAGTGAATCCAAACAGGGATCCAGCAGCAGAAATAGCTGAAATATAAGATGCTCTTCTCTCACTTGGAATAAAATCATGAACCCATACTGAACTAGCACTCATATCTATGCCAAATCCCAATTCGATTAAACAGGCTCCTATGTAGAAAGCAACAATTGAAGTGTGAGAAGCGATTGTAATAGAACCTATTGCAATTAAACCTTGCCCCATTATTGATACTTTCACACCTTCAAAACGCTTTAGAAGTATGCCTGCTAAACTATTTCCGACTGCTAAAACTACAAGAAAAATTGCCATTGTGAAACCTAAGTATGCAGTAGGCAATTTAAGCTCTTTGACCATATATAATTGCCATATCATTACAAAGGTCTGGAAAGCAATTCTTCCTGTCATAGAGTAAATCAAAATTAATCTCATCGTGGTACTTTTAAAAATATCAATTGTGTTTCGAACAAGGGCTTTCCTAAATGAAATTGCCCTATCTCCGTAATTTTCATTTAAAATAAAAATAAGAATGATGGATGTCCCAAGTGCCATTATACCAGCAACCAATAAGGGAAAATCCGGACGACCAATTGCAAGAAGAGAGGACAATAAAGCCACAATGGCACCGAATATTAGTGAAATTGCATTTGCATTAGGAAACACTTTCGCTTTTAAATGCGATCGACCCTCTTTGGTAATTTCATCTACAAACCAAGCTCCTGGAGTACCACTAATCAACGATACGCCGATTGCCCACAATAAAATACTCAAAATAAAAGTGAATAGATTACTTGCTTGGAAAAATACCAGTAAACCGATGGACCATATAAAAAATCCTAACACTAACGATCTTTTCCGACCGTATTTATCTGCAATGTTTCCAGTTGGATAGTCAAATATACTTAATGCTATTGAAGAAATCGCTAATACCTGTCCGATTTGAAATGAAGTTAATCCCCTTATACCCATATGAGCAACATAGACAGTCCCAAATAATTTATCAATACCCTCATAAAGCATAATAATAAAATAATATTTTATTATTGTAGAGTCAAGTTTGATTAATTTACCAAAACGCCCCATAGGTCAGACCCTCCAGTTTTTATAAGATTATTATCGATACCATTTACTTCACTGTATTTTTGTATAGCTAAGGTACCCACAAGGGGCGCCAAAGTATCAATTGGATTTAAATATGCTTCAAGTAGAATTGATGCAATAATTTCAGAAGGCAAGTCGGTTAAGTTAGACAAATAAGAAATTGAAGATGACCAGTCAGCATCCTGTTTGTGAACGCATAACACCGCCAAAGCCTTTAGAGCCATAGCAAAATGATCCCTTTTATTCCAAAGGTTCTTTTCTTGATCAAAGTTCAATAATAAATACTGGTCTTGGACATACTTTGCCCAACCTTCTATGAAAAAAATGTTCTCATATGATAATCTACATAAATTATTCTTGTTACTTGAATAGTAAAGTGTGCGTTCATAATGGTGACCAGGGTATACCTCATGTACTAAATCTAAGATAAGTTGGCTTTGGTTAGTATAAGAGCTTGGTCTACAGAAAAAGTAAAAGGATGGATCATTCGTTAATGTATTAACTATCGCGTACGAAGCTCGTGGCTCGTTAATATCTTCATCGTTTAGATCATTTATTAATGAAATTTTTAAACTACCAAGTAACATATTAGAGATATCAAATAGACTAGCGAAGGCAATGGATATGTCTTGTAATTTTTTTTTAATCCAAGCTTTTTCAAACTTAATACCATTCTTTTTAGTTCGTATCTGAGAAGCAATTACTTTGGTATCTGATATTATCTTCAAGCATTTTTCTCTAAGGAAATCTGAATCTATCTTAATTCCAGAGATATTATCAATAACACTTTCAAGCTGATTTAAATTCCAAGGTTGTATAATCGGATGTAGAACTGTTTTGTCCTCCAACCTGTTTCTAAACTCTTGTAGGGGTTTTAAAATAGACTGTATAAATTTTTCTGATTCCCCCCGATTAACTAGGACTTCCTCGAGCATCTGAGAAATACGTTTTAATTTTATAGAACCCCATATTCGTTCTATGGATGGCACCTTTTGCCAATCTAAATTTTCGATCGCAGTAAAACATAGATCAGGTATAGACTTTATACGAGCATCAAACCATTCCTTACTAAAGCTTTTCGATAATTCAGATTGGAATATATCCACGAAAAAATTCAGCTGTCGTTCGATATAAAAATAAGGTCTCGTCTGCCATTCTGACAAAACATCTATTTCAAATAATCTATAATTTATCGATTTAATTAGCATTTGAACATCAATTGAATCCTGTTGAATAGCTAGTAATTTATTTTTTAGCTCATATAATTTATTAATAGAAGATATTATTACTGACTTATTAAGTGTTACAAACGGAACCTGGCTATCTAATCCCCATCTCATTATTCTTCCCGGAAGAATTTTTCGCACGACTTTTAAATACTCCTGACATAACTCCATCGTTTTAACTTGATCAAACCTCGCTTCTTGTTCTGTTTTTACTCTATTACTTTCCATCTTCCAGCACCGTCCTTAGGAAATATTATTAAATCATATATTGAGTCGGTTTTGAATATTTGAGACATGAGTCTTTCCCAACCAAATGCAATTGTATAAAGAGGTGGAGCTCCATTCTGAAGAGCCTCAATGTAGTAATTATAATCTTCCAAATTTATATTCGCTCCCCTGCTTGCAACAATTAAGTTCTCCTTAAACTTTAGAGCATCATGTTCTTTTTCACCACCACTTGCAATTTCTACGCCATTTAAAATTAAATCATGACTTCTTAAATATATTTTTCCATTTTCTTTATAAGTACGGCCAAACAAACTTCTGCTAAAATGTTTCAGGTACTTTAATTCCTTTTCATTTAACTCATCCATTTTAAATAAATATGGGAAGTTCTCCACCCATCCAATACCTATCTCTTTTATTGATTGGTTTAAGTATTTCGCTAATTGTCGACAAAAAGCTTTTATTAGTGGATCGTACCTTTCACTCTTAGGTTGAAGCATAAAAAGTGTAACATCACTTTTTATATTAAATTTAGAAATCCACGCTTTAAAATTTTTCAAGTGGATATTACCATACTTTTTCACATTTTCACCCGACATGGTCATAATGCCTACATTTTCGAAGTACTTACTTAGAGTTTCAAGCATCGTTCGAAGAACAAATTCAGGCAGTAATGATTTTACTAATACACCTTGAAAAAGACTATCAGTTTGAGAATTAATAATTTCTTTCGAATAAATAATTGGAGTTAGAATCTCATTATATCGAAAGTCAGGTCTATCATTACCAAATTTCATGATTGATTCATCGTACGTTATTCGAGAGAAACTATTTAAAAAACCTTCGCCTTTTAAATTGTTTATGAGATGCGAAATCAATCTCTCAGAAAATTCTCTTCCTTCTTCCATGCTGGTAAAAGCCATAGTTAAGTGTAATTGGTTAAATTCTAGTGACCTAGTATTATCATCTCCCTCGGGATCCCACCTAAAACAGCGAGAAAATTGAAATGTCCTTTCAAGACCGCCAATTGCAATTAATAGTGATGGAACTAATGGAGATTGAAGGAGGGAATACATTGAATTATGAAATTCAGGATGAACAACCTCTAACTCCAGCTGCCCATATTCTCTAACAGGCGGCTCCCATAATATGGGTGTTCTTATTTCTATAAAATTGTTTTCTAATAGAAAACCTCGAACGAGTTGTTCAGCGATATTTATCTGCCAAAGTAAGTTCACATGTTCTGTTTGTCTATATTTTTTTATTGATTGAACTTTATCGTTTGATATAATTAGATCCGATCGGCTTATTATGCTCAATTCTTTTACCATTATTTTTTTACCACAATAAAGCCCCTTGACCTCGACACGGCTTCCTATTTCAGAAGAAAGTTTTTCATCGATATCTTTTATAATGATTGCACCCGTGAAATCACGAACAATTAAGTCTTCATTGGATACGGCTAACCAACCGCAAATTTTTACCATAGAATTTTCTGGCAGTTGATCCAACTGTTTAATCAATGTTCTTTTTTTATGATTCACCTTTTCACCACCCACTCGACCATATCTTTATAAAATTTACATCGATCTGGATTTAATTCCCCCCTGCGTAAAGCCAGTTCAAGGCTGCAAGGACCACCACAGATTTGACTAGCAATGCAAGTATCACATTCAGGATGATCAGAAGTGTTATAATGCCACAAACTGAATTTTGATTCTTGCTTTATCTGTTTTGGGTCATCCGATACACATCTATCGTCTTGGTGATGAACAAGACAATAAGAAAAATTCCCTGTTGCAGAAACATATACTGGCCACTCTGCCTCAACTTCTCCACTATTTCCATCCACACAACGACCAACTTGAGCAGACTTTAATTTGATTATTTTGGGAATGAATGTCCCAGGTCCATAGAAATTAACATTTTTTTCAATGCAGTATTCCCACACCTTCTGAATGGCTTTCGCAAGATCATGTCCTTCTACCTCCCAACCTGCCTCTGTCGGTTGAGGAGAGTTAACACCAACAGTTGTTGCTCCCAAATCTTCAACAAAATGCTTAACAATGTCTGGAATAAGAACCAAATTGTCATTCCTTGGTGTAAGCAAAATACTAACATTTCCGCCTGAACTCCTAAAATTATGAATTCCTTGTAAAACTCTATCATACGTTCCTTGCCCACCTTTAAACACGCGAGTTTTATCGTTCAAGTCTTTCCACCCATCAAGGCTAAATGTTACATCAAAATTCCATTTGTTTAAATAATCTGCAATTTTTTTTGTCATAAGAGTTCCATTAGTTGTAATTATTTGTGAATAATCGCTTATAATATTTTTATTTTTCGCATCAACTAACATTTCATTACCCTTCTGTATTAGATCAAATTTTAGAAGTGGTTCCCCACCAAAATACTGTACACGTGGTACGTTTCCTCGATTCTCCTCAATAAACCAGTCCATAATCTCAAAAAATTTTTTCATACTCATAACTGGCTGACGGTGCTTATAAAATTGTTGTTGAAAACAGTAGGAACAAGCCATATTGCATTGCTCAGTAAGAGCAATGCGCATAAAACCTATCCTTCCCTTCTTCTCTCTCAGTGCCTCACTCCGCAGTTCCCTCAATCGTCTTAATGCTTGATTTGACTCGTTTTCCTCTTTATAAACAATAATTTTTGAATCAAATAATTCAGATAACTCTTTAGTAGTGTTTACACACTTTGAAGGAACCAAATATTTATTTATAATTTCGTAGTAAGATTGTTCTCCTTCAAATATTTCAAGATTCAAGCTATTGAATATTATTGTTTTATCACCTTTTTTAAATGTATGAATGTATCTTGATTTAACAAGTTCTTTTCCTAATTTTATCATTCAAATGCCCCACCTTTATATGTTGTAATAGTAACCCGAAGAAGGGAGGAACACTTAGTATTCCTCCCTTTTTAGCTTACTCCTCGTTTTTAAGTACGATTTCAGAAGGCTCGGTTTCAATCCTAGCAAGTGCTTCAAGAATTTCTGTTTCAAATTCATTGAAATCACTTTGATTAAAAACTGCCCTATGCGAACGACAGCACATATCACCCCAGCCACTTAAGTAAACTTCTTTTTTTGCTAGCATATGGTTTCACCTCCTTAATAAGAGATTTTTACCATCTTCAAAAACTCTAAAACATGCATTTTAACTAACTTTTAATACCTTCAATATTATACTTTTACCTCCTCACTATATAATGTATTTGATACTACATTTTTATTATCTCGTAAGGAGGTCATTCAATTGTCATTGTCGAGTAGAGCAGTGGCGTAGTGGCCTTAGATTCTCCTTGGCTGTATCCACCGTTTCCAGTTTCGTGCCCGTTTAGGTTTACCTTAGCCCTATTTCCACTGCCCCCTCACAGAACCGTACGTGCGGATTTCCCGCATACGGCTCTTCAGTAGTGCATCACTGCCTTCAGGACAAAGTGTAAGTTAAGTGATACATCTTTGGTACAGGCAAAGGATTAAAGTGGAGAAACTGCTGAAATTGTTCCCAGTTGTAACTCCTCTTCTGACTGCGTCTGTTTATCCACTTAAAGGCCAACCTTATGGTTCGCTTATAGAACACCTGTATCTCTGGCATGTTTCCGCTTATCCCATAGTAGCGAAAATGTCCTATTAACTTCAGTTTTAACACTCTCCACCATTCTTTCAGCTTTACTTGGTTACGGACATCCTTTAACCACTGGTTCATTTCCTTTATTCCTTGTCTAAACTTTGCCTTTGAAGTCTTCCGTCCTAACTTAAAATAGCCTTTTCTTGTCTTTGTCATTACCGCCTTGTCCAGAATATCCAGAGCTTGATGACAGCTTCTTTTAGGACGAAAGCCATAAGATACATCAAGAAAGTCAACCTCAAAGATTGCCTCAAGGATTTTCTTCAACGCCATCTGGACTAACTTATCTTCCACTGTGGGGATGCCCAGCGGTCTTTTTCCTCCCCTGGACTTTGGGATATAAACCCTCCTTACTGGCTGAGGTTTATAACGTTTTGCCCTTAACTTCTCCACTAACTCCTTAAGGTTCTTCTCTAAGGTGACTTCGTACTCCTTAACTGTTACCCCATCTACTCCTGGAGCTTTATCTTTCTTAAGCTCCTTGAAGCACTCTTTGAGAAAGTCCACGGTGAGCAGATGAGTTAATGACGTAAATCTCATCTGTGGATTTTTCCGAGCTAAAGCAGTTAGGGACGAGAGTTTTGTTGACTTCCTTTGTCCGCCTCTGTGTGCGGAGGAAGTGTCCCTTTCGTCCCAAGGCACTGCTGCCAATGCCTTCCCTCCACCCTCATTACAGGGCTTCTTCGGTACTATGCATTGGTCCGACTCCTACAACGCCATCTGGACAACCTTGCCGTCTATAGGCTTGGCAGCCCATACCTTTTCACCAGGAACGTTGCGGGTCTCCCGAGTTCCCAGCTTGTCCCTTTGATACCGTGCCACGGCCTCAGATCCCGTCGGGGTCTTACTGCCTCGCTTATCGCCAGTAAGACTGCTGTCTTCCGCCTGCGTTGTACCCCGGTACCTTGTTTCCTCTGGCTTCATAGGTTCGTTACCCCCACTATGCAGAGTTCACTACTGAGGTGGTTGCTAACCTTTCCTCAGACCAGACTTACACTGGTTGCACACTCTGAGCTTTGCTCGGCACACATACGGTAACTCTTCTCAACTGTACTTCGATTTCCTCTACTCCGATTATATGAAAGAACATTCCGAATTTTTTTATCTCCTCTATGTTCCTTCTGAAGCTACTTTCTCTTCCTTCGCTGTGCAACTCGAATGCAACCTTTCTAACCTTTTCTTTACCGCTTCTGCTCTTTTAGCTCACAAGATGGGAAGAGACGATTTACTTTCTTCTTTCATCACTATTTTTCCTAAAAAATTCTTCAATTCTAATTACTTTTCGATTTTTTTAAGAATTATTTCGATTTTCAAAGGGCATATTGGATAATTATCCAATATTTTAGTTCTTTTTCTTCTTACCTTAACTTAACTTACTTTACCTTTCGTTAATCGGTGTTTTGACCTATTTTTTGAAGCGTATATCTTCCAAAAACTTATCTAGATAATTCCTTAAATCTTCTAAGCTTTCCCAAGCGTTGTTTTTTGTCTAGAGTAACTGTCTCAAACAACCATTTACTCCACTTCTTCCACAACATTTACAATCTCTGTGGGTTCTAAACCACTTGTCTTATCTATTCCATCATCATCTCCTCCAAAAACAAATATACCACTCAATAGCAGACCAGTGATCAACAAAACGACAAAAAATTTCTTCATCCTCTTTCACCCCCTTAGATTATTCTTTTAATTTAAAACTAATATTTCAAATAATCTAATCCCTCATTTTAATCATACACTTTTCCATATGATTTTCAAGTGTTTTTTTAATTAGCTTCAAATATGTATTTATAAAGTATTACAGAGATCGGTCAAAAAAAGCTTATGTTAAAATTATTTACGATGTTTTTTATCGGATATAATGCCTTTGTCTTTCTTTTGGTTACTATGAAAGAGTTATGATATAATAAACTTTAGAAAAAAATATAGAAGCTTCAAGTGTTATTAACATTCCAAAGAAAGGGTTTTTGAAGTAAATTTCATTTTATATTTTTGTTGCTATTGGGTAAAGAAAAAGGGGTTGAGAAATGAACATTAAACTATTGGATAAAATTATGAATAAAGGACAGTTTATAAGACCGATTTTGAATTATGTTGTTCATTACTTAGAAAGTGATAGATCAGATAAAAATAAAAGCATTGTCAATTACATAAACGTTTTAAAATTAAAATGGGATGTTAAATACGATGAAGCCCTTGAGATAATAAATGAAGAGATAAAGGGGCTGAAAAAAGGTGGTTTGTATTATCTTTTTCTGGATCAAAAAATTCATATATTGAATAGAATTAAACAAAAAGAGGGTGTTAAAAAAGTATTCGACGAACTAAAGGATAATTTTGACAATATACCTGTTTATGTCAGAGGACTTGTTGTAGAAACTCTAAAAAATATACATGAATTGTATTATGAACCCGATGAAAATATGGAAAAGATAAGATATTGGAGTGAGAATTACGAACAAAACCCTGTTGATAAAGGTTTCATATTACTATCAAGAGCAAGAGGGAAAAAGAACGAAGAAAGATACGAAGAAGCAGTTTGTTTGAACGTCGAAGCATTTAAGGTTTTAAAAACTATTCCACATCCTTCTGGCATGGTGCAAGCTTTAAACAATATATCTTGGTGGTTGAAAGATACAAACAAAGAAAAGGCTTTAACTTTTACCTTTCCATTAGGATTCTACCTTGGTTACTATTTCGATGATGATAACTTTAAAGTTTTCAATTCCATTGATACTATATTTCAAGTGCAGAAGGATAACAACGATCCTTTGGTTTATGAATCCGTCTTTATCTTTTCAAAGTGTTTATCTCAACTAAACAAAGCAGAAGGTGAATCGATAAAAAATACTTTTAAAGATATCATTAACCAATTAAAGTACTTTGTATTCAATTTGGATAACAACCAACATAGAAGTACACCAAAACTAAGAGCTTTCATAAGGAAAGAGATAGGAAAAGAAAAGATACCCATAGACTCAATGAACGTTTCTGAAAGAACGTTGAAAGAGTTTTTATCTGCAAAGACAAAGTACATTCAACCAAGTACCTTGAGAAACATACTAGAAGCTCTTGAGTTTGAAATCACTACATCCACACCTATATGCATAATCAAAGAATTGAAAAAGAAGGATATAGATAAAAAGTTTGAGATAAACCTTGAAAAGTTTAAAAACCTTCCAAAAGAAAGACAAGTATCAGAATTCTTTACCTCTTACCTCGTTCATCACTACAAAGAAGAGATCAATCTAAAAAAGATAATTAAAGAGATACAAGATGACAGTTTAATTGAACAAAGATGTGATTACTACAAGAAAGAGTTAATAAACTCTATCTTTGAAAGAAATCCAAAGATAGATTTTAATTCTTTACTAACAAACGTTCAAGAGCCAAAAATCTACACAAACAAAAATATAACCTTCAACGAACATCCTTTTTATTTGGGAAGGAAAGATGTTGTAAAAAAGTTTATGAAAGACTTGAATAAAAAGAATTTAAAAGAGTTCATTGAAAATTACGTTAGTCTTGATACAAGACAAAAAAAGACGATAGAAAAGTTCATGATGAATTACGGTAGGTACTATGATTTAAGGGATATACCCAAAGAAATCACACCGAAAGTACCAAAAGAGATTGATCCATTCGTGAAAAAATACACGTTGAGAAGGAAGCCTTCTGCTATTTCTTTTTATGTTTTTGAAGGAAAAGAGAGAGAAGAATTCATCAAAATTATCGACAATTTTTAAATCGGGTAGGAGGTAGATAATTAATTTATCTACCGTCCTTCCTCATCTTCCAATGAGTATTATGACCTCTGCTAACTTCTCAAGATTCAACCATACATTGCTGTATGGGTTGCCTTAACAGCATATTCTTGAGATCTCCCCAGGTAAGTGCAATAACTTTCATCCCATATATCCGCCAGATTTACTCTGTGGAGTTCTGGGTAGCTGCTGGACTTCATTTTGTTAAGCAAACTCGTCCACTCCACTTAGCCTTATATCTGGTTCTTGTTCATCGGATCGAGACTTTGCCTTGGGCTTCCTTCAGATTCCACCTCACGATGGACACCCTTGCCTTCGACTAGTGGTTCCCGCTACCTGGCCCACAGCGGACTTCCACCGCTTAGCTATTGCCCATGCTGGGTGCACCATATACAAATACCACGCACCCTGCTCGGCTTTTTGTTTGGGGTGTGCTCTGTTCCCTGATTTTATGGTTAACATGTTATAAATGATTTTTATTGAATAAATTACCTATCTTCAATTGGAAAAGATACGTATTTAGGAATACCATTTTCGTAAGGTGGATAACTTTCTCCTTGAATTAAAGGTTTAGCATAATCAATAAAATTTTGATTCACACCGTAACCATCATCAGAAATATATTCTTCTGGTAAATATTTGGTATTATTCGCTACTTCAAATAAAGGGACTTTCCCTAATTCTATCTTGTAAGGGTTATTTGAGAGGCGATTAATCGCTACCATGAAGCCTGAGATACCATTCAAAGCATATTCTAAGGCCTTTTCTCCCACCATAATCGCTTCATCTTGATCGGTTTTACTAACAATGTGCCCTGCACTTCTTTGGAGGTAGTCAGGTATAGACACATGCACTTTCAAACCTAACCTGGTTAAAATAATATTGGCCACAACCCTTCCAACATCTCCCAACTGCCTGTTTCCAAAACTGTCGGTGTAGCCCATATCGGAAACGAAAGCCCCACTTTTATACCTAATGCCTTCAGAAACAGCTATCGTACAGTAATCATTTCTATTTACCTCTTTTTGAACCTTATCAATAAAATTATCTTCTTCAAAAATCCTTTCAGGTAACAAAATAATATGAGGCCCAAAATCTCCATTTAACTTAGCCAAAGAAGTAGCTGCGGTAAGCCAGCCTGCGTGTCTCCCCATTGTCTCCATTATGAAAACTTTTGTGGAGTCTTTTGCCATACTACGAGTATCTATGCTGGCTTCCAACATTGAAATTGCCAAATACTTTGCTGCAGAGCCATAACCTGGAGAATGATCAGTCCCGTATAGATCGTTATCTATTGTTTTTGGAATCCCTATTACTTTTAAATCGTAACCTATCTTTTTTGAGTACTCGTCGATTTTATGGGCTGTATCCATAGAATCGTTACCACCATTATAAAAGAAATAGCTAATATTGTAGTCTTCGAACGTTTTAAAAAGTTTTTGAAAACCTTCTTCGTCACCTTCCTTTAATCTATGCCTGCAGGTACCAAAGGCACTTGCTGGAGTATTTTTCAAATTATTTACCTTATC
The DNA here is from genome assembly GCF_002924625.1 of Petrotoga sibirica DSM 13575. GTDB lineage: Bacteria > Thermotogota > Thermotogae > Petrotogales > Petrotogaceae > Petrotoga > Petrotoga sibirica. Next base: position 218,278 of record NZ_JAHC01000032.1, read on the forward strand.
GACAGACTCTTTTGTTAAATCGAACAATTTACCTTCAAGAACCCCTGTGATACCATTTATACCCACATATATTTTATCAATCTGTGGGTCTTTCAAAGCCCTACTTATAATCCCGTATGCCGAAGCATTTATTACACTAGTAACTCCTCCTGATTGTGCATACATAATATTTTTTTTAGTCAATAATTACACCCCCGAACATTTAATTTAAAACCGTAATGTACCTGTATTTCAGCCTTCTTCTGAAAGTTGTGAAAAATTCTTTTCTTTTATAGAATTTTTTTCAGCCGAAAGGATCATTCCGAATCCTTGTGCATTTTTAGCTCCCAATCCAGAATTAAGTGCTAATCTCAACAATTTAGGATTACCTTTTAAAATGAAATATCCAGTCCATCCTTTTATAATAATATCTTTGTAAAAAAGTAATTTTTCATTTTTTTCTGTTATACCGTAAGGTTCAATATAAAAATAATTATTTCGTATTTCAATTTCTAATGCCGATGCTTTTCTTCTGAGATTTTCTTCAATCAATTTTTTAAAATCTGATGAGTATGGCGAAAAATAATGAGTGTAACGATTCCCGTTTGGTAGAATGATAGTTGAATATGCTGTAATAGGCGAGAGAGTTTTAACAAGCATATCCTCATCAACTTCATTATGAATAACTTCATACTTCATCAAAGTAAAATAATTTTTTTCAATTCTCACGACCTTTTGTTCATTCAAAGAATATAATACAGCGTCTACTAATTTATCAAGTGGTGAGGCGAAGTAAATATTAAAAAAGCCTTTAAATACCATTCTTCTATTTACAACTTTAAAGGAGTTGTGGGGATAAATCCTTGAAAAAGTGAAAAGCTTCAACTTCTTATCTTCAGATCTTGTTCCTAAATCATGGTACTTTGGCACAGTGTTAGACATTAAATAATAAAACAGTCCTTGCAAAGGTCTATTGTAATGGACAGGAAGATCGACTTTGTCACCTTCTAAAGCTCCAAAAACTAACTTAATAACCAATAAAATCCCCCCATCATATTAATTTTAATATTGAATTTTTAGATAAAACCCTTTGTGTCGTAGACACAAAGGGTATGAATTTAAAGAATTAAAATATAGCTTGTTCGGTTTCCTTATCAAACGCATGAATCATGCTTAAATCGATAGCGACTTCAAAATTCTGTCCAGATTCTGCTCGTGTTTGAGGACTTACCTTTGCGGTCATTGATTGCCCACTAATATTTAAATGAAGCAAAGTCTCACTTCCCAAAGGTTCAACGACATCGACAAGGGCTTCTAAAGTATTAGACTCATCAGCACCTTTAAAAAAATTCTTATCATAAATGTCTTCTGGTCTAACACCAAATATAACATCTTTATCTATATAATTTTCAAGTAAACTTGCTTTATCATCGGGTACTTTTATAGAGACTCCCTCTGTTTTGAACCAAATACCGTTATCTCTTGATACTTTTACATTTAAGAAATTCATTGGAGGAGTCCCGATAAAACCAGCAACAAAAATGTTGGCAGGCTTATTGTATACATCAAAAGGTCCTCCGACCTGTTGAATTAGTCCTTCATTCATAATAACAATTTTATCAGCCATAGTCATAGCCTCAACTTGGTCATGTGTAACATAAGCGATTGTAGCTTCCAACCTTTTTTGTAGTTTCTTAAGCTCAGCTCTCATCTGAACCCTTAATTTTGCATCTAAGTTTGAAAGAGGTTCATCGAATAAGAACACTTTAGGATCCCTTACGATAGCTCTACCCAATGCAACTCTCTGTCTTTGCCCACCTGATAATTGTTTTGGTTTTCTGTCTAATAAGTGGTCAATCCCAAGAATCTTTGCGGCGTTTCTAACTCTCTCTTCGATTTCGTCTTTGGGTGTTTTCCTCAATTTCAACCCGAATGCCATATTATCGTAAACAGTCATATGTGGATAAAGGGCATAATTTTGGAAGACCATCGCTATATCCCTATCTTTTGGTTCCACATCATTTACAACTTTTTGGTCTATTTTTATTGTTCCTTCAGTAATGTCTTCTAATCCTGCGATCATCCTTAAAGTAGTAGTTTTTCCACATCCTGAAGGGCCAAGTAATACGAGGAATTCCTTATCCTCTATTTCAAAGTCTACATCTTTTACTGCATGAAATCCATTAGGATAAATCTTGTTAACCCCTTCTAATACAACTTGAGCCATAAAAAAACACCTCCATCTTTTAATTTTAAATGTCTTTACAAACTCTAAAACTTTCTTTAACGTGCTTTGGGCCACTGCCTATGAAAGAAAATATAATATACTCAGTAATCAAAATCCTTAAAAAAGTCCTTAATTCGCTTATATTCTTCTACGTTTTCTACCTCAAAAAGAGAAATATCTCTCACTTCATCGACGAATTCCATTAGTTTAACAAATTTATCATAATCTAATAAAATAACCTTTGGTACACCGTTCTTGGTAATAACAATGTCTTTGTTTTCAACTTCATCAACAACTTGAGATAATTTTGCTTTCGCTTCAGCTAAACTATAAAAGGTAAGGTCTTTTAAATACATATCTCACACCCCTTGACTATAATTATAGTCAATTTATTCTAATTTGTCAACCCAAAGAATTTAAAGATTTCTGGGCATAATCACTTCTAATAGTTTCTCATGGTAAATAATCTCGCCTAATCAGCATATTTGCCTTTGGTATATCTTTTTACCTCTTCTATATCATCAATAGAAAGGCTAAAATTAGACCAATAAGGAATAATGGTGTTATTAAGAAGCAAAGGATCTGCGTTTAAAGATATAGCATTTTTTTTGACAAGCTCTTCGTATTCAACGGTACCAGGAATTGGAGTAAATTCGTTTAAATTCACCCTTATTCCGAGCGAATGGCAAAAGTCTACCGCTTGTACAACATCATCTTTATTTTGAGCAGGCAAATTTACTAAAACGTAAGCATAAACATCATTCATATCAAAACCAGCATTTTTTAGACATGTAACAGCTTCTATAAGATCGCTATTAGTTACCTTAAACCCCGTCCCTTTTTGAATATTAAAATCGTAGCTTTCAAACCCAAGTTTTATACTCTTAAAATTTGCTTTTTTCAATAACAAAGCTATTTCATCATCAACACGTCGGGCATGTATGCCGTTGGGTAAATGATATCGAACGTTAAATTTAGATAAGGATTTCAACAATTCTTTAATACCTTTTCTTAATAAAAACGCATCGTCAAAAAAAACGATATCTTTTACATAAGGTCTTTTTTCAAGAATATACTCTATATTATTGATTATTTTGTCAATACTTCTATATTGAAATTTCCACATCTTTGGAGTTACACAATACGTACAATGAAAGGGACAACCTACGGAAGAAACTAAAACAACATAAGTAAGATCAGAAGTGTAAAAATCATAGGTGAGGTCAATTTCTTCAAACCAGTTAAAATTATTTAATTTTGTGGTATCCTCGTTTAGCGATTCCAAAACTCTCTTTAAAGGCAATATACCTGTACCTGGGCAGATATTGACTTTGAATTTGGAAAAATTATTTTCTGCATGTTCTGTGTACAACGTGGAATAAATTCCACCTAAAAAGATAGGAGTTGTTGGGAAGTAATTTCTCAAAATTTCGATAGTCTTTTCCCCACCGTAGTACCAGTATGTTAAAGTGATTCCCACTAAGATTGCATCAATTTTTTTCTTCTTTTTTATTCTTTCTAATTTGCTTTCAAATAATTTCAAAGGCACCCCATACCTTTTGAATTTTCTCGGGATGTTCTTCAATATATCTGGCTTTTCAACACTTTCATTATAAAATTTACCAGTTCCATACTTTTTATCTTTTGGAAGATATTTTGCTATTAAATCTTTATCATGCCTATTTAACAAATCAATGAACGTTACATTGTAACCTAAATTAGTAAGTACTTCACTTATGTATAACAACCCTAAGGGTTTAAGCCAAAAATCATATGCCGCAAAATCGTAGATCCAAGGATTAACAACCAAGAAGTTCAAATCGTTGCCTCCTATCGAAATTTTCTAATTTCTCTTGAATAATATAATATTCCCTTTAATGTTAAATAAGGATCATAATGTTTGAAAATAGATGTTTTAGTTGAGATAAAACTCGTATCTCCTCCCGTTGCCACAACAACAAAATCCCTGTTTCTCTCCTGTCTTATTTCGTGTATAAGTCTTTCTATCCCGTATAACGTTGTTTTTATTACCCCTATTTGAATGTTGTCGATAGTATTTTTCCCCAAATGGTATTCAGGAACCTTTATCTCTACCTTCGGAAGTTGAGCGGTTTTTGAAAACAATGCACCTATGGCGGTCTTAAATCCAGGAATTATTGCCCCACCTACAAAATTACCGCCCTCTAAAACATCAACGGTTATAGCGGTTCCAAAATCTAGAGCGATTACGTTGTCGCCATACTCTTCTTTACATGCAATAACGTTACATATTCTATCTGCACCAATTTCTTTTGGATAATCTACTAAATATGCTATATTATTAATTTTATTATTAGTACTAACAAAAATAGTTTCAACGTTAAAATATTTTTTTAACATTTGTTCTAAAATAAAGTTAACATTTGGAACAACAGAAGATATACCAGCCAACGTTATCTTATTTAAATCAACATTTGTACGATTTAACAAATTTAAAATGACTACAAATAACACATCTTCTGACTCAAAACTACTTGGTCCAATTCTCCAAGTCAAAAATTTCCCATCTTCGTGTATACCTACCATTGTATAAGAGTTACCAACATCAAATAAAATTTCCATTTTTACCCCTTCCTTTCTTTACCTTGACCCCGTTCGGGGTGTTTCTTTATACTATCTTGTAAGATGCCTTTCTTAGACGGTTCATAACTGCTATACCTATCCCTTTATCTTCTATACCTTCGATAATCATAGCATCAACTTTTTCGTCGTATTTTCTCAAGATTTCAAAAAGTTTCACTGCAAATTCATAATAATTTGCCTCACTACCTATAGTGTCAAAATTAATATTATGTTTTTTATAATAGCCAACATGTTCTTTTAAGCATAGAACAATTGGACTGTTATAATTTTTCACTTCCTCTAAAACCTTTTTTACCATAGTATCCGCATCATCATATTCAACCAAAATAACTGGGGTGTTAGGAGAGTAATGTCGATACTTCATACCCGGAGATTTTATATAGTCAGGTTCTGTTTTTCCATATGCAAAATCAGGAATAATAATATCTCCAAAAATTTCTTTTAATTTTTCGGGTGGAATGGGACCTGGACGTAATATTATAGGTATCTTTCCTTGAGTTAAGTCGATTATCGTTGATTCAACGCCAAACTCTACCTTACCTCCAATAATTATATAATCAACTTTCCCAAACATATCTTTTAAAACATGCTCAGACATTGTTGGACTTGGCTTACCTGAAATATTAGCACTTGGAGCCGCAATTGGTACTTCAGCATACTCTATCAATTTTAAAGCTACAGGATGGGCTGGCATTCTAATAGCCAATGTATCTTTTCCTGCTGTAACGATATCTGGAACAACCTCCCGTTTCTTCAATACAAAAGTAATCGGACCAGGTAATAATCTTTCTATTTTTTCTAAAAGAGCATAAGAAATGTAAGTGTACTCTAAAAAAGACCTAACATTTGATACATGAAGAATTAAAGGATTGTCATATGACCTTCCTTTTGCTTCAAAAATCTTTCTTACAGCGTTTTCTGAAAGGCCATTTGCTCCCAAACCATAAACCGTTTCAGTAGGAAAGACAACTGTTTTATCCTCTTTTATTGCCTGAGCAGCTTCTATAATTTTTTCCTCTTCAATTTTTAATGGATCCACCTCGATAACTTTGGTTTCCATAACGAATTCTCCTTTTTCATTCAACAAATAAAAAAATCTACAACTTATATTATACAAGAAAACATCGAAAAAGTGAAATAATCGATTCTAATAGCCTATAATCTCTATTAAATACTCCTAAATACAAATATTTGCCGTTTTACTATGTAATTAGGAAAAATGTGATATAATTTAACAAAAGAGGGATAAAAAGGGGAATTTTAAATGACTACGAGGAAGACCATGTTGGAAGAGATAATAAGTGAAATAAACAAAAAGGAAAAAAACTTAGATGATTCGCTAAAGAACGATGATTTTCAAACTTTCTCGAAATTGTTAGAAGAAAGATTTGAATTACTGAAACAATTAGAACCATTTAAAACTGAAACGGCTGTAAAAAATGTCATAGAAAACATCTTAAAAAAAGACTCTGAACGCTCAAAAAACATAGAAGAGAAAATGCAAAAAATCAAAGTCGATCAAATCAACGTACAGGTGAGTAAAAAAGCTATGAAAAAGGGATATCTTAAAATTGAAGAATCCATAAGCCGTCACAAAATTAACAAAAGTGGTTAGAATCTGACTAGATATCTTTCCTATAATATTTTGATTCAAAATGGATTTTTTCTGCTTCATCGTAAACAATATTTCGTACCTCTTCTAAAGTATCTGCCTTATTTACTATCGATAGTACCCTACCACCATCGGTAAGTAAATTCTCACCATCTTTTTTAACGCCAGAATAAAAGATTTTTGAAGTTATTCCAGGTTTTATTGTGATTCTTTCACCTTTTGTATAGGAAAAAGGGTAACCAATACTACTAAGCACAAGACACAAAGAAAAACCATCATAAAACTCAATATTGGTAGTGTTAATTCTTTCTTTTTCCATGTCGTTTATGATATCAATAAAATCAGATTTTAATAAATAAAGTATAGATTGGGCTTCAGGGTCTCCTAACCGCACGTTGTATTCCAATACATAGGGTTCATCCTTGACCCCATTCGGGGTGTTTTTCCTTGACCCCGTTCGGGGTGT